>NZ_JANQOY010000107.1 GCF_028285565.1 Acaryochloris sp. IP29b_bin.148 | reverse complement strand
GTCATATTGCTGTGCTCCGTTTCTTGGTGGTGGTACTTCAAGAGTACGGGAGGGCCATTTTTGCGATCGCTGGCCACACCATCCACCATAGGGACAATTTTGGGGGGAGAGTATTGAAAGATCCCGTTGTAATCGCCATTATTCATGGGTCAATCTTGCAGACTCGAAGGTACAGATAGTGAGCTGATTCAGGTCAACCTTCTAAGAGCAGGACGCGATAAAGCTGTTCTCCCCCCAGAATTGGGGGCAGGGGGGCTAGTGTAACCCATGTAAGGATAACGAAGTAAGCAGAGGTCATAGCTTCAGATCAGGATTCATGCAAGAAGTCTATTGAATGCCGTATTGTGCTTGGCATCTATCAAAGGAACTTCGCAGTACTCCAGCCATAGTTGCAAGCTTGGCTGGGGGTGTAGCGGAGCGTGACCGCAGAGAACAGTATCTACATCCTAGGTAATATAATGTAGATATGCTTAACATGACCTGGGAATTCAAGTTAGAACCCACTGCAGAGCAGATTGCAGAAATTGAGCGCACTTTAACCGTGTGTCGCAAGGTCTGGAATTTTGCCCTAGCAGAGCGTAAAGACTGGTTGAATTCCCGTAAGTCTCCTGTGAACGCTTGCTCCATCAATCGGGAATATATATTACCCGCTGATCAACCGTTTCCAAATTACGTGAAACAGGCTCAAGCCCTCACTCAAGCCAAGCAGCAAATTGCTGAATTAGGGTCTGTTAATGCTCAGATGCTCCAGCAGACTTTAAGGCAGTTAGAAGTTGCTTGGGAGTCATGGCTGTTGAAACGGTCAGGACTCCCCCGATTCAAGAACCAAGCCCGGATGCGTAGCTTTGTCTTTCCCCAGATGTTGAAGCATCCCATCAGCAATACGGGTATTAAGCTTCCGCAATTGGGCTGGTTAAAAGTTCGATGGTCAAGGGATATCCCTGAAGCTTGTGTAATTAAGCAAGCAAGGGTTGTCCGCAAGGCTTCTGGATACTCTGTCTTGTTGAGCTTGCAAGCAGATGTCAATATTCCAGAGGTGCCCTTTCATGGCCATCCTGTGGGGATTGATGTGGGCTTGGAGTATTTTTTGTCCACTTCAGACGGACTTCAGGTTAAGCGTCCTCGCTTTTTTAATCAGTTACACCGCAAGCTGCAATCGCTGCAACGTCGGCTGAAGAGAAAGCAAAAGGGCAGTGCGAGCCGTTCTAAGGTGTTACAGAAAATAGCAAGGGTTCACCAACGGATTGCGGATACTCGCAAGGACTGGCACTTTAAGCTGGCCCATCAACTGTGTGACCAAGCAGATTCGATGTTTGTGGAAGATTTGGACTTCCGAATCATGGCAAAGGGGATGTTAGGGAAGCATACACTGGATGCTGGTTTGGGTCAGTTTACAAATCAAATTCTGCCTTGGGTGTGCTTTAAGCGTGATGTTTATTATGGCAAAGTTGATCCCAGAGGCACGAGTCAGGAATGTCCTGACTGTGGTGCTGAGGTCAAAAAGGACTTGAGCATCCGACTCTCTCACTGTCTAAGCTGTGGCTCAGTTAAGCCAAGAGATATTGCTGCTGCTCAAGTGATTTGTACCCGTGGGCAACGGGGAATAGAAAAGGCCTGTGGAGTCGAGGTGACGGGGGATTCAGTCATGGATTCTAGTCAACTGGCACTGAAGCAGGAAATCTTCGGAGCGAATGTCAGTGATCAGTCATGATCACTTCATATCTACTCGTAATCGGACAATGGAGGGGTTGAGCCAAGCAAGGTTTGAGCTAATTTTAATGCTTCCTCTGGCGTCTTAATTTGGCCTTCAGCCTGTGCCAACGTCAGTTGAGAGAGCAAACGACCGACCTCTGGTCCGGGGGAAAGGCAGAGGGCCTTCATCAAAGCAGTACCAGACAAAGGCGGTTGGGGGTGAGCGAGTGGGCTATGGGGATTTAGATACTCTTCAATCCAGGGGGCTAAGCTTTTGAGGTAGGGCAGTGGAGACGCCTGATCTGGCCTATTACTGTTTTTCTGCTCCATCAGTTCTGCTGCAAGGGTTACCAGCACCACGGCAGGGAACACCGTTTTTGCAGTCTGAAAGAAGTGGTATTGATCTGCACGGGAATTGTTCCTCTGCTGGGTTAACTTCGTCAGTTGAGGCCAGCAGGTTAATAAGCGAGTGATTACATTAATCTCTCCACGGCTAAACTTCATCTGCTTGAGCGTCAACTCGGCCTGGGTCGGGCAATCGGATACAAGACCGATCCACTTTGAGGTTGAGAGTAGCGTTCGTTGAGCCGCTTCTTTACCTTGGGCTCGCTCATTGAGTTCTTGTGATAGCGCTCTCGCCAAATCTGGAATATGCTGCTCAAGCAGAACAGCTGCTTGATCGAGAGCAGGCAATAGCGCCAGACGGGTAGCAGTGGCATCGGGGAATGAAGACTTTAAGAGGCCATCTTGCCAAACCTGATGTACCCAAGGAGTAGCAGCAGCCTCACTCAAGAGGTAGCCTAATTCAACTTTGATCCGCTCTGCCGCAATGTCAGCTAATTTTGGGGTAAGTTGGCAGATCGTAACCTGGGTGTGAGGGTCTAGGGAAAACCCTAACTGAGCCGCTTGTCGATAAGCGCGTAGTAGGCGTAGCGGATCTTCTGCCAGATTCTGAGCCGCAATCATTCGGAGGATGCCAGCTTTAAGATCTTGCTGTCCCTGCAAGGGATCAATGATTGTGTCGGTAAAAGGGTGATACGCGATCGCATTGATCGTAAAGTCTCGTCGATGTAAGTCTTCCTCCAAGGACGTCCCCACTTGCAGGGCAAAATCAGCTGTGGCTTGAGGAAAGACCACCCGGGCAATCTCTCGTTCTGCATCTAGAAGCACAAATCCTGCATGGCACCGTTGAGCAATTTTGCGGGCCGTTTCGACCGCCGCCTCTGGCAACACAAAATCTAAATCTAAGTAGGGGGTTTCTCGCTGCAGCAAAGCATCTCGAACACAGCCCCCCACTAAATAGGCCGAGTGGGGTAAGTCTTGGGCTGGAAACGGCCAAGTTTGAGGTGCAAGTGCAGATTGAATAAGAGACATGCAAACTTAACTAGAAAAACGTCTGCAAGCAGGAGGCTCGGTTCACAGGCAAAAAGCCTGCTGAACGGCACCTTAGCATCGTGAATTAAGAATGGGCAGGGAGAGACTCGAACTCTCATGACCGAAGTCGCCACATTTTGAGTGTGGTGCGTCTACCATTTCGCCACCCGCCCTGGGCCTTGAAGGCAAAGTTCCACCATTATACAAGAACCGTTTAGCATTGCAACGAGTTCGTTGAATTTGATGGGAGAGCTATGGCTCACTCCGGATCGGAGAGACCCCTGCTTGCTCCAAAATCTGGGGAATTAAATCTTCCCGGCGTACTGCCATCATATGCACCCCCTGACACAACTGGCGAGCCTGCTGCACTTGCTCAGCTGCTATCTTAATGCCTTCTTGTAGGGGATCTGCGGCTTTGTCCAGTCGAGTAATAATGGACTCTGGAATATTGACCCCTGGCACACAGCGATTGATAAATTGGGCATTTTTGGCTGACTTAAGCAGGAATATACCCGCCAATATCGGTTTGTTAGCTGGTCTGGCAATTTTCGTCATAAATTTTTCTAGGCGTTCAAAGTCAACGATTAATTGACTTTGAAAAAACTGGGCTCCTGCTTCCACTTTTCGTTCAAAACGGCTTTGCAGCCCGGACCAACTGGCTAGCTGGGGGTCAACCGCCGCGCCGACCCAAAGTTGAGTAGGACCATCAGGGAGGGATTTTTCATTGCCATCCAAACCCCCATTTAATTGACGAATCGTGTTGAGTAAGCGCACAGACTCTAAGTCAAACACCGCTTTGGCTTTGGGGAAGTCCCCCGCTTTGACGGGATCGCCCGTAAGTGCCAGAATATTGCGAATTCCCAGGGCATGGGCTCCCATCAGATCCGCTTGCAGGGCAATCCGATTGCGATCGCGACAGGCCATCTGGCAAATGGGTTCAATCCCGTGTTGTCGCAGAATAACTGCCACGGCCAAGGAACTCATTCGCAGCACTGCTCGGCTACCGTCCGTAATATTGACGGCATGGACCCAATCTTTAAGATGAAGGGCTTGTTGCACCATATGCTCAACTGAGCCACCCTTGGGCGGCATCACCTCTGCTGTGACTAAGAACTTTCCAGTATGAATGGCGTCCTGAAATCGGTGGTCAGCAGGCAAAGAGAGCAGTCCAGACGGTTGATTTACTGGGCTAGTTAGAGAGGGCATAAAGGGGGTGAGACAAGCGAGTAAGGGATCAATTTATACCTATTTAAGCTGTAGGTATCTCTAAATACTTGTATTATCCTGGCGATTTACACCTGTAAACGTCAAGGATCATTATTGATCTTTAGTCTGAAAGAAGTATTCAACTTATGATTCAGGGGAAAAGGGTTGAATTGAGATGCGATCGCCCTTCTGAATCCCTAATTCAGCTGCTCGGCCACCCCGTAGCTCAAGCACCTGATCAATGATTTCACCCTCTGGTCCATAGGTTGGGCAAGGGGTAGCTTGGCAGGGAGGAGCACTATGCTGCACAGCAATCACTTCGCCATTGCGCAGAAAAACCATATCTAAATCAATCAGCACGTTCTTCATCCAAAAGCTAACAGGCTGAGGTGGATCGAAGGGAAATAACATCCCTCGATTATCCGCAAGGGTCTCTCGGCCCATCAGTCCTGTCGCTTGCTCTTGGCGGGTACGAGCCACTTCCAGTTCTACAATATTGTTCTTGATCAAAGCTTGGGCGGTAATGGGTAAACGTTGATCCGGCTGCGAAGAAGCTGCAACGGAAGAGGGTACAGATTTGGAAGCAGGAGGTGCAGCCGAAGTGGGCGAAGAGGACTGAGTGAGAGGCTGACAACCTAGCATTAATACCCCAGCCACGACTCCAAATAAGCGCAAATATCGGTGTCGACGCCCCGTGCTCTCGAAGAACATATCCTACTCCAAAAACGATGAATGGTATGAATGACTCAGTACAAGACAAAAAGTTCGAATAGCTGCAAAGGTCGATATATGGCTCTAACCTCATGACTTAATATAGCGCTCAACAGTCTCCGCCAACGTTTTCGAGTGTTCAATTTGTAATATCGGAATATTCCATGATCCACATCTTAGAAGGATCAATTTTTCAACAGAATCTTGACTTTAGATCACTCCATTTTTGCTATTTCTGCTGCAAAAAGAGTGCGGATGGTCTGGTAAGCGTGGGAAATTTGAGCGACCATTTCTTTTGCTCCCTCCATCGATCCCTCACGCCCAAGGGTTTCTACTTCAGCACAAAGCTCTGCAAGGTGTTTAGCACCTAGATGGGCACTGGCAGACTTCAGCGCATGGGCTGCATCACTCAATGCTTCAGGATTGGCTTCATCTACCGCTTGCTGCATATTATCGACACGCCCTGGTGCATCTTCAAGATAAGTACTCAGTAAATCTGCAATCAGTAAGGGGGCACTCTCCCCTGCCAACTGACGAAAATGATCCAGAACTGTGGGGTCAAGAACCGTGGTTTCAATAGAAGCATCAGCCATCTTAGAGGGTTCCATTTGCAGACCAAGGGATGGAGCGCTTTGAGTGTCAGAAGCAGTAAGTGGAGATTCAATGGATAGGATGCTGAGCTGCTCTGGATGGTTTACATGGCCCTCCAACTTATCCTCACCAGCAAGAGCTATCACAGGAGAGTTTGATACTTTTGCTGACCCGAGTGTTAAGGGTGGCAACGGAGTTGGCATCTCTTCCTCAGCCGCTTCAATATCGGCAGTGGTTATCCCGAGAGAGAGGGTTTCCTCTTTCTCGGCGCTAGGTTGAGTAGTTGTAGGCATGGGTTTTGCTAGACTGCTTCTTTCTACAGGCTTACAACGACTCAAGACATCCCTAAGTTCAGGAATACGGACAGGCTTAGTAATATACGCATCCATGACTGCTTCCAGACAGATTTCCCGATCTCCTTGCATGGCATTGGCGGTCATGGCAATGATGTAGGGGCGTTCTTCTGAAGACCATCGCTGACACACTTCTTTGGTCGCCGCTAGACCATCCATCTCTGGCATTTGCACGTCCATTAGCACGAGATCATAGACTTGCCGCTCTAAGGCCTCTAGAACTTCTAAACCATTATTTGCTACATCAGCTTGATACCCTAATTGCTTCAAGGTTAATAAAGCCACCTTCTGATTTACAACCATATCTTCTGCTAGGAGAATGCGTAATGGGGAGTGGGCTGCAAGATTAGTAGACAGTTGCTCTCCAGTTGAGGGTTGCCCTGCTGTGAGTGAAGGATTACCGAGTACTTGGCAAAGTACATTATGTAGTTGTCTCTGTTGGATCGGTTTGTTTAAAACAGCTGCAATATTTTGCGCACCGGCTTGTGAGCGAATATCTTGTCCTAATGAACTTAAAATAACTAACGGAAGTGATTGACCTGTGGACTGCTCACGTATCTTCTGAGCCAGAGTCAAGCCATCCATTCCTGGCATCTGCATATCTAAAATAGCCAGATCAAACTTCACGCCTCGCTGTAGCCATTCCAGAGCCTTGATGCCCGATTTGACAGCACAGGTCAGCATCCCCCAGGATTGAGCTTGTAAAGAGAGTATTTCCCGATTGGTGGCATTATCGTCTACAATCAGCAGCTGCTTGCCCGCTAGTTGTGTATCTGTAAGGATATTGGGGCTGACATAATCAGGGATTTCAGAGGCGACAATCGTAAACGAAAAGGTTGAACCTTTACCCGCTTCACTGTTGACCCATATTTTCCCACCCATTAGCTCACTCAGTTGCTTGCTGATTGCTAATCCCAGACCCGTCCCTCCAAATTTTCGGGTGGTGGAAGTATCCACTTGAGAAAAGGATTGGAATAAGCGCTCTAGTTTGTCAGATGGAATCCCTATTCCTGTGTCCTGGATGTCAAACCTAATTTCATACGACAGATTTGCCTCAGCAACTGTGGGCATTACACGGCCTTCTGAATCAGCCTTAGATTGCTGTTGGGTAATGGGGGTCGCAGATACATAGATAACGACTTCTCCCTCCCCTGTAAATTTAATGGCATTATTGAGTAAATTGACTAAAATTTGTCTTAATCGAGTGATATCCCCCAAAATGGCGACTGGAATTGGAGAATGAATAAGATAAGCCAGTTCTAAGTTTTTCTCTGAGGCTTTAGGTGCGACAATGAGCATTGCTTCTTCGATGCAATGTCTGATTTCAAACGGTTGCGTTTCTAGATCAAGTTTTCCGGCTTCAATTTTGGAGAAGTCAAGAATATCGTTGATGAGAGATAAGAGCGCATCTCCACTACTACGAATCGTGTCAACAAAGTCCTGTTGCTGCGCATCAAGAGGAGAATAAGCCAGTAATCCTGTCATGCCTATGACTGCATTCATGGGGGTTCGCAGTTCATGGCTCATGTTGGCAAGAAACGCACTTTTTGCTTTATTTGCACTATCGGCAGCTTCTTTCGCTTTTAGTAGCTCTGATGTTCGTTCTTCAACCCGCTGCTCTAGTTCTTCATTGAGTTGTTTTAAGGCCAATTCAGTTTCTTTGCGTTCTGTGATGTCTTGAAAGGTCCCCAAAATACCGATAACTTTTCCCTGTTCATCATGGAGAGGAACCTTGTTCGTTTCTAACCAAGCTTGTTTGCCGTCTGCCTGTAATTGCGGTTCAATAATTCCCAACTCTGATGAATTGGAATCCATTACCCTGCGATCGCATTGGCGAAAGAACTCAGCTTCTTCTGTTTGCCAAGCTAATTCGTAGTCAGTTTTACCAATAATCTTGTCAGGCGTGCCTACACCAGCAATTTTCGCAAACTTATGATTGCAACCTAAATAGATAGAATTAACATCTTTCCAGAAAATATATTCTGGCAGGTTATCCATCACTAATTGTAATAGTTGACTTTGGATTATATTTTTCTCAAAAAATGATTTTGAGGTTTCTAAAGAAGGTGATTCAGCCATAGTTTGATAGGCTTATTTTTTTAATCGGATCACCTCTATACAGTTCCCCATCTTTTGATCTAAATTGCCTGATCATAAAAAATGTCACCTTGCTTCACTTAAAAACCTCCTGACCGTAACCCAATCAATGCTTCTGTCACGGGTATCACCAGCTCCTTTACCCAGCCTACAAACGATGCTGCACCCCAAACTATTCTGTAATGGTCAAAGACCGACCGGAGGTCATCGCAAATCCTGATAGGAAGCGTGAATAATCTTTAGCTATTTTGCAAACTATGCTGTTCTCATCAATGCAGTTAAGACAGGCGTTTGCCACCTATCTGTCCATTTATCGCTTTCGACCAGTCCTCTAATAGTCGGTAAAGACAGCATGAAATTTAGATTTAGCAAATTCTCGTTTATGAAGTTTTGGTCCACCTCTTGGGCAATCATCGTGGTCCGTATCAATGAGTTTAGATTGAGAGGCTAAGAGCGAATTCTGAACTGTTTCGAGAATTGAAATTTGTTCTTCATGACAAAGCCCCAGGTCTAAAATAGATACTGGTGCTTTAATGTCATAAACTTTGAGGGTATCGTGCTGGGCTACCTCTTGGGAGCTGGCCGATACTTTTTCGACAATGACCCGTAACTCGTAGTCCAACTGCTAGCTTCCTGATATCCACTGGATTACAGAGAATGTATCATGGAGCTAAATTAGCTGCCAATTATTTACGCTTCTATTGGTAGGTCGACATAGATCACGGCATTTTTGCTATTTCTGCTTCAAAAAGGGTGCGGATGGTCTGGTAAGCCTGGGAAATTTGAGCGGTCGTTTCTTGCGCCCCCTCCATCGATCCTACACGCCCAAGGGTTTCTGCTTCCGCACAAAGCGTTGAGAGTTGTTTGGCCCCTAGATTGGCACTGGCAGACTTAAGAGCATGGGCTGCTTCGCTCAATGCTTTAGGATTGGCTTTGTCTACAGCCTGCTGTATGTTATCGACAAGTCCTGGTGCATCTTCAAGGTATGTACTCAATAAATCTGCAATCAGTAAAGTTGCATTCTCACCTGCCAACTGACGGAAATTATCCAGAACTGTGGGGTCAATAATCGTGGGTTCCATCTCAGCGTCTTCAGCAGAAGCAGTGGTTATAACGTGAGAGAAGATATCCTCTTTCACGGGGCCAGGTTGATTAGTCGCTGGCATGGGTTTCTCTCGATTGCTTTCCACTATGGGCTGACAACGGCTCAGAACATCCCTGAGTTCATTCATGCGTACTGGCTTAGTAATATAGCCATCCATTCCCGCGTCAAGACACTTATCCCGGTCCCCTTGCATGGCGTTAGCGGTCATCGCAATGATGTAGGGGCGTTCTTCTGGGGGCCACCGTTTACATATTTCTGTAGTAGCCGTGAGTCCATCCATCTCTGGCATTTGCACATCCATCAGGACCAGATCATAGGATTGGCGTTCTAACGCTTCGAGCACTTCAACACCATTATTGGCCACATCTGCCTGATAGCCTATTTGTTTCAGCGTCAACAAAGCCACCTTTTGGTTGACAACTATATCCTCTGCTAACAGAATTCTTAGTGGATGATGCGCTTCTGGATTCGCGGGTAGCTGCTCTAGGGGGACTGTGTGCTTAACCGTGACCACGGGATTGCATGACACCTGACACAGAACAGTATGGAGTTGAGCCTGTTGAACGGGTTTATTCAAAATAGCCGAAAAAATATCTTCCCCAGCTTGTGAACGAATATCATCTTGTCCTAAAGAACTTAAAAGAATCAGGGGTAATGATTTTCCAGCAGGCTGTTCACGTATTTTTTTTGCGAGGGTGAGTCCATCCATTCCTGGCATTTGCATATCCAGAATAGCGAGGTCAAATTTTGTACCTTTCTGTAGCCATTCCAGAGCCTTAATCCCTGATTTGACAGCACAGGTCAGCATTCCCCAGGATTGGGATTGCAAAGACAAGATGTTCCGGTTGGTGACATTATCATCCACAATCAACAGCTGCTTGCCCACCAGGTCTACTCCTGAATTACCATTAGGGCTGACATAGTCAGAAATCTCGGAGGCAATAACTGTAAAAGAGAAAGTCGATCCTTCCCCCACTGTACTGTTGACCCATATTTTGCCACCCATTAGCTCACTCAATTGCTTGCTGATTGCTAATCCCAGACCAGTTCCCCCAAATTTTCGTGTGGTTGAAGAATCTACCTGAGAAAAGGACTTGAATAAGCACTCCAGTTTGTCAGGAGGAATCCCTATACCGGTATCTTTAATATCAAATTGAATTTCGAACGTATTCTCCCCTGAAATGGTTAGCTCCTTAGAGAGTAAATCAGTAGGAAGATGAGTGATAGGTTTTGCAGATACATAAACAACGACCTCCCCTTGCGTTGTAAATTTGATAGCGTTATTAAGCAAGTTCACTAAGATTTGTCGTAATCGGGTGATATCCCCGAAAATCGCCGTTGGGGTCGGGGGATTGACTAAGCAAGCTAGTTCTAGGTTTTTCTCAGAAGCCTTCGCAGCCACAATAAGCAGTGCTTCCTCTATACAGGTTCTAATTTCAAAGGGTTGTACTTCAAGATCGAGTTTTCCTGCTTCAATTTTAGAAAAGTCGAGAATATCACTGATGAGGCATAAGAGGGCATCTCCACTATTGCGGATAATTTCAACATAATCCTGTTGCTCAGTGCTTAGTGAAGAGCTGGCAAGTAGCCCGGTCATACCGATGACAGCATTCATCGGAGTACGTAGTTCATGACTCATGTTAGCCAGAAATGTACTTTTAGCTTCACTGGCCTTTTCTGCTAGATGCTGCGCTTTCTTCGACTCTTTAATACTTTGAGCAAGCAGAATAGTTCGTTCTTGAATTTTAGTTTCCAAAGTTTGATTGTACTCAGAAAGCTGATGATGAGATTCTTCTAATTCATCTTTGGCTTCAATAATTTTTATTCTGCGTTCAATCAGATCTTTTTCGATTTTAGTTAATAGAATATAAAATAATAGAATTAATCCAATACCTAAAGCTGAACCAATAATCGTGATATTTTGTATCGATTCACTAGCAATATTAATGGTTCTAGTAATATCTTTTAAGATGACAGCATAGCCAATCTGTTGACCATCGATATCCTTAAAAGGAATAAATAGAACTTGAGAAGTCTGTTCTTGATTTTTGAGTAGTAAACTGCTTTTTCTATCTGAGGGGGTACCTCTCATCTTTTCGGAGATCTTATTTGGTAATGTTTTTACAGTTTGGTCTATCACCACATGATTAGGATATTCATTCCACTTAGATTGCTTTCCTAACTTTTTGTTTCTGTTTTCCCATCTTTCTCGATCTAGAAATTTCTTGTCAACAGCAACTACTAAATCAACATTTAACAGTATGCTGACTTCACTCGCGATGTCTTCAAATTCTTTACCAAGCTCGACAAAACCAACTAATTCTCCTGCATCAGATTGATTGAAGATATCTGTATTGCAAGGTGCTGTATAAAGAGGCTCGCAACTGGTTAGGGGAAAATTTATGTACCAAGGATAAACAACTCGTAAAACAGGGTTTCCTGTCGGTCCTTGCTCTAATCCAGCACTAGGTTGATTAGTTTCAGATGCCTTTTTAAGCGTCTGCCGGTTAATCCAGTCGCCACGACGCTCTTTATGCATTCTGACTAGATTAGTGTGATTAGATTGATGAAAATAAAAATGAGTGATTTTAAATTTCTCTTTAAGCCTAGCGAATAACGGCCTACCCCTTCTTAATAGAGCTTCTTTATCTTTAGATTGGAAAGAACTTGCTAATTGAGGATCACGAATAACTGCCTCTAAAGTAGAACTCATTGTGGCAATATCTTGATTCATTGCAACTTTAAGTAGTTCTTCTACTCTTTGTGCTGTGACTAATTTAGCCTCCCCAATTCTTTTCTGCTGATCATTGGATAGTCTCCAGAGACTACCTCCCACTAAAAGTGCAATCACAATAATTAGAGGTGGTAAAAGCCTAGCCCGAACCGCTTCTTCCTTGCCTGCTTTCTCTTCTGGTGGAGCATTTACGAGTTGACTCATAACTTTGAGCTGTGCTGATGAGAGACTATCTAGATAGAGTTCCCACATCTATATTCAGATTACCTAAATAAAACTTTTTGTCGATAGTTATTAGAGTTTTATTATGAATACTATCGTTAAGTATTAGAGTTCAATCTGAGTAAAAAGTCATGGATGCAGTCGATAAAGGTTGAGTAAATTTTCTCCTGAGTATTGTCAACTTAATAGCCGATCTCAAGAACTAGGTACTATTTGTCATCGATAGGCTTAGGATGGAGGTTTATGCAGCAATGCTCAGACCTGTCAATTCACGCCAACTGTCAAAATGCTGACTCATCGTATCTCTAGATTCAGGTGCAGATTGTTGATGTTGCAACGGGTGGAAATATCCTCGGATCAGTTCAAAAGCAGAGAGAAAACTTGAGCATGGCCGGGAAATTTGAAGCGTCCCATTCGCCTTTTCCTCACCCTTGTTGGTCGATGTGAATTGTCTGCTCGGTTATTCAATCCTTTATGTTGTCTGTGCTCTAGATCCTTCAGGATCTTTTCTTTGGCTGCACCATAGCTCTTTATCTTATCGGTAATGTTTACTCTGGATGGGAACTCTTGAGGCTTGAGAAGTTTGCGTAAAAACTGGCAACCGCTTCATTTCGACGACTTTGCATCAAGATATCGATGATATGGCCATCTTTATCGACAGCTCGCCACAGGTAGTATTTCCTCCCCTTGACCTTGATAACAATGTTATCGAGATGCCACTTATCTACAGAGTTGAAGCGGTGACGACGAATATGATTGGCATAGGCTTGAGCAAATTTTCTACACCACTTTCAGATGGTTTCATAAGTAACCTTGATGCCTCGATACAACATCATTTTCTGGGTATCTCGGAAGCTGCGGGGGAAGGTGTAGTACAACTCACAATAAGAGATGATCTCGATGGAGAAACGGTGTCCTTTGTAGGAAATGCCCATCCCTTAAGCGTTGCATAGTAGCGGGTGCGGTGCCATATCAATTAAGTTGACAATACCCAGCCACTGGTTTAAAAGGTCGGGATTCTACCAGCGCGATTGTTATCTAATAGACTTTATCCTTACCTTTGGTGGCTACCTAATTTCATCAATAAACTGGTGCTTAATTTTGAAGCCATCGCAACGAGCAGTAAGCTGCGATTAAGAAGCACCCATTTTTCCTGGAAATCTTATCAGACAAGAATCTCAAGGCTTTATAGAATTCTTTACCTATAAAGTTACTATATGTGCATTTTATTATCTACAAACATAGAATATATAGAACTTAATCAGCCAAAATCAATTACGACGAATTCTAGATCCAGTACTTAATGAATTAAATACTTTTATTAATTGATAATTAACTTATAATTAACACTCAAAAATCACTAAGGGCTCCTATCTTTTATGTGGATATATGTATGGTTAGCCAGTCTTATTGGTGATCTTGATCACTGCCCAAACTTATTGAATCACTAATAGTAATTAACAAGTATTAAACAAAATAGAGAAAAGAATAAGGATTATAAAAATAAGATTAGATAGCACTAAATATCTATCTGTAACTTCCATTTTGAGTAAGTTTCAGGCCTTTTTATTTAATTCCAAGAAACTATGTTTATGTTATGAGAAAACTAAAGCTTATAAAGTATTTTTAGATGTTTATATGCTGAATTAATTTTATTTTGAGGTCGACTTCTGAATAACAGATAAGGTGAAGTCATGGAATTTGAACAAGCACTGGATGTTATCAATACTGTTAAATATGCGCGATTTAGAAAATATCTTAGTGATGTAGAAACAGTTATATTAAAGGGAGCTTGGCAGAGTCAAACCTATGAGAAGATAGCTGAAAACTCCTCTTATTCTGAAAGTTATCTTAAACGAGACGCTGGTCCTCAACTCTGGGCGCGATTAAGTAAAGCTTTTGGCGAGTCAGTTAGCAAAACTAATTTCCGGACCGCAATAGAGCGTCAGTGGGCGAAAATCTATGCCAGCAAAAAGGAAGTGGTGGAAGGAAAAACCCTCGCAAAGTTACTCTCTCAAGAGAACAAAAAAACAAGACTTATTACAAGAGATATACAGGGGAAAATTAGCAATTCTCAATCCCATACTGATTGGGGAAATGCTATTCATGTTCGCCACTTCTTCGAACGAGCAGAGGAACTTACAGTTCTCAAGAACTGGATCCAAGCCGATCGTTGTCAATTGCTAGCCCTATTAGGGATGGGAGGAATAGGTAAAACAACCATAGCAGTTAGGCTAGCAGAGCAAATACAAGGAGATTTTGACTATGTCATCTGGCGTAGTCTCCGTAATATGCCATCTGCGAATGAATTGCTCATTAATATTATTCAATTTATTTCTGGTCAGGATCCCAAGAAATTACCTCAAAAATTTGATGAGCAACTATTGGCTTTAATCACCTACTTGCGTTCCTTTCGCTGTTTAATTATTCTTGATAATGTCGAGTCGGTCCTTAAAAGTGGAGATCGGAAAGGCAGCTACCATGAAAGTCATCAAGAATATGAGCAATTATTCAATTGTTTGGCAGAAACGAGTCATAGCAGCTGTCTAGTCTTTACATCCCGTGAGTGGCCGAAGGGTTTAACTGCCTTAGAAGGCAGCAACTTGTCTTTTCGATATATGCAATTGTCAGGCTTGTCTGATACAGCTGGCAAAAAAATACTTCAGCATAACAATATATTTACAGAACTCCATGATCAACAGTCCACTATCATTCAGGATTATGCTGGAAATCCATTTGCACTAAAGATTGTAGCTTCTAATATCCATAAAATATTTGATGGCAACATCCAAGGTTTTCTGGAGGTCCAGAATAATGCCCCATTTATATTTGATGATATTCGCGATCTCTTCAGCGAGCAGATCGGTCGCCTAACCAATCTACAACAGATCATAATGTACTGGCTCTCTCTTATACGAGAACCTTTAACAATCAATCAATTAAGGTATTTCTTCCCTTCTACTCTTCTAATCGATGAACTATTGTATGGCTTAGAGTCTTTGAAAAGCCGTTCATTGACTAAAAAAACATCTGGAAAATTTTCTCTAGATAAAATCACTGCAGATTACACAAATAATTACTTTATTGAAGTATTTTTTCAGGAGATAACAAATGAGAGATTTATGACATTAAAGAAATACTTATTGATTAACGAGAATGAGCGAGATGAAATAAAGACGAATCAAATCAAATTCATTGTCAGACCTGTTCTTAAGAAACTCTTTTTACACTTTGGTTCTCCAAGGAATGTCGACTGTTACCTTTCTAGGATGCTGAATATACAGAGAATATATTCACAAATGGAATTGGAATGTATTACTGGCAATATTCTATGTATACACAATTATCTAAAAGGAATATTAGATGATGATAATTATTCTAGCTTCAGGAAAAGTGTAAGCTTAGAAAAATAATAAATTTAAAAATGATTATATGAGCTAATTAGGTCATTGGCCTATTATTGTCGGATTAATATCTATGATTCCTGTAGCTATTATTCTATTTTATCAATCCTCGAACTTGGAATGTCAGATACAAGCCAAAAGCACCTATCGTTTCTCGAGCCTATGGGCTTTGAGCTCAAGGCAATTGAGTCGATTTTTCCTAAACATGAACGGTGACAGCACAGAGTTTATTTAATTAAAAATAGTGAGGGTTTATGTCTAAGCAATTATCTAAAATCAACAACGATTCATCTCTATTGACTGAGCTGAGTCTTGAAGAAGCAGAAAGTATTCAAGGGGGAAACCTGATCTCTTCAGATCAGACAGATGGATTGTCGCCAACCATTAATTTCAGTCCTGAGTTGAATGTCAATGCTAGTCCTAAGACAAATATCTTAATTGGAGTAGGTGGCCCCGCACTCCAAATCAACAATGGAGGTGATAACAACAATAATTCCGGTGGAGCAGGAGTCAGCTTTTCTTAACGTGAGCAACCTATCTCTGATTATTGAGATCAGGTGGGTTACTTGACAACCCAGCTATTCAGTTGGGAAGTATTTGGAGATAATGTAGGCGATGCACTCAAGCATCGCCTACATTTTTGTTTAGAGGCCATGACGGGTTCTGAAGCCGTTTAATTTGATAGGTGACTTGAAATATTGATATTCCACTGCCTGATGGCCACTAGCTTCCTTTGATATTTCTTACCTATGAATAGAGGTCGTATTACTTTTACCTTTTTACTGTTGAGCTTGCTGGCGGCTGGAGGATTTTCCATCCATTTGTGGCGGGAACGTCGCCAGGTTCATGTCTTGACATTAGCAACAGCGAGTCGCTCGGGTGAATATTATGCCTTTGGCCATGCCCTAGCGAAAGTGGTGGCTCGTCATTATCCTCATATCCAAATCAAAGTTATTCCCACAGAAGGAACATCACAAAATTTAAGCTTCCTAAATGAGAACACAGCTCAGTTGGCCCTCATTCAGGGAGACTCAACGGTACAAGCGTCCGCTCAAGCGGTGGCGCTACTCTTTCCTGAAGTAGCGCATGTCCTGGTTAACACTCAGTCTGGAATCGAAACGATGGCTGACTTGCAAGGGAAGCAGATTGCCTTACCACCTAAGGGGAGCGGTGCATATCAGTTGTTTATGCCGATTGCTCAGCATTATGAGATTAATATTCAACAGCATCAGCCTTCGACTTCGGCCCATGATGCCTATGACCAGTTGCAACGTGGGAGAGCTGATGCTCTCTTCCAAGTTATTCGGCCAGGAAGTGCTGCAATACGTCAAGTGTTGCGATCGCAAACGCTACGTCTGTTACCGATTAAACAAACTGAGGCTCTCCGTTTAACCTACCCGTTTCTGGAAGCAGCATCCATTCCAGAAGGCATCTATGATGGTACTCGACCTATCCCTACCCAAGATGTACAAACTGTAGCCGTTCGCGCACTACTTATTGCTCGTCGACAAGTGGATGAGGAAGTCGTTTATGCCATTGCTCGTATCCTGCAAGATCGAAGAATGGAATTGGTCGCTGAATACCCGCCAGCATTTACTATTGAGCCAACCCAAACCCACAAGATTTTAGGATGGTCGATACATTCAGGCGCGGAACGGTACTACAACAAAAACCAACCCAATTTTTGGGTGCAATATGCAGAACTATTGGGACTATTTTTGTCCTTAAGTGTATTGGTGGTTTCGGGGATCTGGCAATGTCGCCTATGGTTAATTGGCCGCCAGAAAAACCGTGCTGATATGTATAATCTCCAACTGCTGGCATTGATTGAGGCGATTCAAGATACTCAAGACCTAGAAGAATTGAGTCAGCTACGCCAACGTTTATTAAGCATTCTGCAAGCAGTCGTGGTTGATCTCGACAAAGATCGAATCTCACCCGAATCTTTTCAATCCTTTACCTTGCCTTGGGAAGTTGCGATCACCACGCTACGGCATCGGGAAACGATTTTGTTAAGAGTACTTTAGTCTTACAAGAATCCCTGATAGTTGGTTAGTTATTAAGTGGAAGAAGTATGAGGAATTGGTAACCATCACTCTGTCTTTAGAAATTTAAGACTTGGAGGCGAGAAAATAGGCGAGTCAAAAAAACTTGATCATTCGAGATCTCATAATTCCTTGATGTATGCCCCAATCGTTTTTATGTTTTCTTTCGCAACTGCTGACACCTCAGTATTGCCAATAGTCCGAGGGTAAGTCCTGATCCTAAAATAGTTGAGGATTCGGGAACTTCCGCCACCCACCTATTTGTCCGAGAGTCGCCCGTAACATCGCAAAACTGACCCGCAGAGCAGCCATAAGTAGTAGTAAAATTTCTTGACCGAGCGGGAAATTGATCCAAATCATAAAAATGATCGTATTGGCTAACTGCAACAGTGTATGTCCCTGGGTTCAGAAATCTGACGATCCGAGAATCATAAGCTTCATGAGTTCGAGGATCTACCCTGCCGTCTCCATCGTCATTGTTGGTTATAGAAGTATTGCTACTATCAAACAGCGTCAATATTGGATCAAATCCACCGGGAGAAATCTCAGTTCCATCGGCCAAACGACCGCCTCCATAGGAGAGAGTTCTGATACCCACTCGGGCAGGATTATTGACCGTAAAGTTGAATCGTGACACATCATTATCAGCACTTAAACTGCCTGAGAAAGATTCAAAAGTGAGGGTAGCTGCATGGACTGGCACGGAGAAGATCGTGATCAGGCTGCCTATAAAAAGGACCTGTTGGAGATAAGCAAACATTGCTAGATAGACCCTGTTAGAGTAATTTCAAACGGAAATCTCAATGAACTTCTTTCTAGGAATACTGGTTGGACAGAATATTCTCAGAATCTTAGCTTAAGAGATGTTGATTTATTGGGGGTTCTCCATACGATAGAGTGAAAACCCTTCTAATTTACTTTAGGCTGCTCGATTTTTTACATAAGTTAAATATCTCTAAAAAAGTAAAAAACAAGCTCCAAATATTAATTTTTTTAGACTCGCTTTGACGAAGCGTTATTCCATACCTTGACGGGGCAGTGGCAAGAAAATTTAAGATGTCAAACAGCACGATTTAATCCCTGTAGTATTGATGCGCAACCCAGGTCTGAAAGTTGATTTTGGTTTGGATGGGTCAATACCTGCTGAGTATGGAGTAGAAAGAGAGAGAGCTAGGACTGACGGCCATTCAATTGGTTTTGAGTGGGATTTCTGCGATCGCATCAATATCCACAAGGGCATCTTGCAATGCTAGCGCTTCATCTTCTAGGAGTCGTCGTTCACAGCGTTCTGCAAATTCACAACGATGGTTAGGTGACACACATTTGCCTTCGGTAAAAGTAACCTGTTGCATCGCTTCTCCCGTTTCATAGGCGACTAATCCTTGATTTAACTGCGCTAAGAGACGGTTGAGATCTTGTCGGGTTTGCTTATGCCAAGCTGAGGTGTAAGGAAAGGTCAAGAAATTAGCCCTTGCCTCCGGCTGCCTGGAGGCTTCTGCAAACCAATAGGTCATTGATAGCTGCTCAGGACGATAATTACTGGTTTCGGCTAATAAATATAGATATAGCCGTGTTTGCCAATGATGACGCAGGCGATCCGCTCGTTTAGGCAGGGCATAGGTTTTCCAATCTAAAATTTGAGCTTGATCTGGATTTTGAATCAATAAATCATAGACGGCAACTAACACATAACCGTCTTGCCAACATAAACGCTGGTGTTCACTCTCTCGCGTTCCCTCAATCATGGGTGGAGGAGTTGCGACAAAGGCATCAAACCACGCTTTTAATCGCGTATCCGTTGCCAATAGTGGCCCAATCTCTAACCCTAATGCCTGTTGTTGCATGAGCTGATGGAACTGGGCACCCAGCTGTTGATGCGGATGGTTGTCTAGGGGGGTTGACGTATCTAAGCGATCAAGATACCGATGCTGAAACTTACGGAGACAAGACGCTAAAAGATTGAGGTGCCCCTGCGACAACTGCCAAATCGGTTGATGACGATGTTGCATAATCTTGGGAACGAAATAATTTTGTCTAAGGTCACGACTGAAGAGTGCCAGGGAATACAAACGGGGGATAAGCTAGGTTAGTGGGGGAAATTTGACGGAAAAATTTGACGGTTATCGCTGAGTGCAAGAATCGATGATTGAGGTTGAGCACCTAAGTAAAGTGTACGGCTCAACAACCGCTCTACAAGATGTCACCTTCGAGGCCCAACCTGGAGAAATTCTGGGATTACTGGGACCCAATGGAGCTGGCAAAACGACCACCATGCGAATTTTGGCGGGCTATTTACCTGCAACCCGTGGCACAGCCCGAGTCGCCGGTTACGAAGTTCATGACCAGCCGATGGCCGTTCGACAGCGAATTGGCTATCTGCCCGAAGTACCGCCCCTGTATCCCCACATGACGGTGGAAGGTTACCTACACTTTGTAGGTCGGATTAAAGGCGTATCAGCAGGCGATCGCGCTCAGCAAGTGCAGTGGGCACTCGAACAGTGCAATCTTCTAGAGGTGCAAAAGTCCTTAATTTATAAACTATCAAAAGGGTTCCGACAACGCGTCGGGATTGCCCAGGCCATTGTTCACAATCCGCCTGCGATCATTCTGGATGAACCCACCATTGGCCTAGATCCTCGCCAGATTATTGATATTCGTAATTTGATCAAAACCCTGGCTCAAGATAAAACGGTGATTCTCTCCACCCATATTTTGCCCGAAGTCAGTATGACCTGCCAGCGTGTCGCCATTATCAACTATGGGAAAGTCGTTGCCACCAGTACCTTAGCGGACCTCAAAGCCCAACAGCCCGATCAGCTCACCTATGAATTGGAATTGCAAGGGACATCGGAGAAGATTGAACACGGCTTGCAAACCTTAGACGGCGTGCTGACGTGGCGCTGGTTAACCACACCCCATCCAGATCGCCGTAAAGTTCGGGTCATCTGCCACCCCGATACGACCATTGGCCATCAACTGACCCATCATCTGGTTCATGCCAATGTCGCCGTCTATGAGATGCGACGGTTAGGAACCAGCCTGGAAGAAATTTACTTAGAACTCACTACACAAGAGGCAGATATCCCCTCAGAGATAGAGGCAGATGAACCGGACCACTCAGTAACAGCCCCCCCTCCTGCAAATTCTGAGCCCCCTACTCAAAAGGATAATCCATCCATCGATGAGGCTGAGGACACTCGATGACTTTGATTTTTAATAACATCGTGGCGATCTTTCGTAAGGAACTTCAGGGTTACTTTAAATCGTCCTTGGCCTACATTATTGCTGGCGTATTTTGGTTCTCAGTTTGTGCATTTTCTGTGGCAGAAGTGAGGACTTGGATAGAGCTGAAAGCGGCAGGCCATATGGTAGATGTCCCCCAAGAAAGCTTGAAATCGTTCCTCAGCGTCATGTTTTGGATCGTGATCTTTATCGTTCCCAGCCTATCCATGGGCTTATACGCGGAAGAGCGGCGTCATCGCACCCTAGAACTTCTGGCCACATCCCCGATCACCAACTGGGCGGTTGCGGTGGGAAAACTCTTGGCGCTGTGGACTCTGTTTATCACCATGATGTTGCCGGTGGGTATTTTAGAAGTCGTCTTTCTGAGCTATGCTGATCCACCGATGGCTCCAGGCGTCTTTGTCGTCGGTCATTTGGGACTCTTTCTGCTGGCGGCGACCATCTCGTCCTTAGGGTTATTTATTTCCTCTATCGCTGATAGTTCTTTTTTAGCCATTATTCTGACCTATGCCTTGATTTTTATCCTATTTTGGCTATTTGTGCTGGGAGAACAATGGGGAGAGCCTTGGGAGACCCTTTTTAGCCAGATGTCATTCTTCAAGCACTATGCCACCCTGACCCAGGGCGTGTTAGATATGAGCAGCGTTGTGTCCTTTGCTAGCTACATTTTGCTGGGGTTATTCCTGACGGCTCAGTCGATTGATTTATTGCGATTCCAGCGACGGTAAGGACTGGGGTGGAGTCACCCAATTTGTGTTCGGAGGAGAGTAGGGGCAACGTGACGCAGGTTTTATCCAAAATATTAAAGCTTCTAAGCTGGTTTGGCTTGGCTGTAGTTATTGCCGGTTTCACGGCTGGTTTGGTATCGGGACAATGGTTGTCTCTACCGCTCGGCGTCATGATCACCGGAACGATACTGATGGGGCTGTCCTTTCTGTGGCGATGGCAAACGGGTGCTGACACGTCTGAACAAGGATGGTGGCGATGGCGATCCACCCAATCGGGCACCAATGCCTTTATCTCTACGCTGGCTGTCTTAGTGATTCTGGGACTGATCAATTTTATGGCAGTCCGTTTTTCTTACCGAGTTGACTTTACAGAACAAAAAACCTTTTCTTTGGCCCCACAAACCCTAAATGTCTTATCCTCTCTGCAGAAGCCCGTTGAAGTGCTGGTGTTTATCGGCAATGATTCCTCGGCATCGGGCACCCAAAGCCAAGTTGTTTTACAAAATCAACTGTTGTTGAAGGAATACCAACGCCAGCAGCCTAATTTTTTTAAGTTTAGGTTTGTGGATCCGCAAGCTGAACCCGGCTTAGCGCGCAAGCACGGGATTCGCAACTTGGGAGATATTAGTTTGGTTTCGGGACAACGAATGAAGCTTTTGTCCTCAGGGTTATCGGAGGTTACCTTAACCCCCGCCATTGCGCTGTTAACCCATAATCGGGAGGCCAAGGCCTATGTGATCCAGGGCCATAATGAGGTTCCTTTGTCAGGCTTTACGGAAAGTTTAGCGGGGGTTGTCAATCAGCTCAAACTGGAAGGGATTACGGTGGAATCGCTGAATCTGTCCTTGCAGCGAGCCATCCCCAAGGATGCGGATGTATTGATTCTCGCAGGCCCCAAATTACCGTTACTGGAGGCTGAGATCACGTTAATTGATGCGTTCCTCAAGCAAGGCGGGAATCTGTTCCTCATGCTGGATCCTGAGGTGGAGGTAGGGCTGAAGCCCACTCTCAAGTCCATCGGCATTGAGCTGGATGGTCGCCTGATTGTTGATCCAAAGCATGTCCGTTTAGCCTGGCCTGCCGCAGCAGATTATGGCGACCATCCCATTACCCAGAGCTTTAATCAAAAGTTTTCATTTTTTCCCTTTGTTCAAGCCATTGATATCCAAGAACAGCCAGGCCAGCAGGTCTTTAAATTACTGCAAACTAGTGAGGAAACTTGGGCAGAAAGTGATCTAACGGATCAACAAATTCGGTTTAATCCCGAGAGCGATCGCAAGGGTCCCTTAACGATTGGGGTTGCCATTAAGCGGTCTATCTCAGCGCCTCCAGCGGATCAAGCCGAATCCTCCGGAGCAGAAAAGTCGGAGGCTCCTGAATCTGAAGCGAATCCAACGCCAGAGTCTAAACCATCGCCCTCCAAGCCTGAATCACCTGAATCTACGCCTGCTCCAACGGAGTCTAAGCCCTCTGAACCAGCGTCTACAGAGTCGGTACCGCCCCCCTCATCTGCCGAAGATTTGCAACCTGACATTACCGGAGAAGCAGCCCGCATCGTGGTGATTGGCGATTCTGACTTTGCCAAGGATGATCCCTATTTTGATCAAACGGTCAACCGTGATATTTTTGTCAACGCTGTCTCGTGGCTTATTGCCGATGGGGATGACCCCACTCTTTCGATTCGGCCTAAAACAGTGATTCAAAGGAGCTTGAATATCTCCCAGTCGATGCGTGATCTGCTCAGTTTTCTGGGAGTTGCGGTGTTGCCACTGTTGGCTTTTCTGACTGCTGCTGCTCTATGGTGGCAAAGGCGATAGGTCCTCGATAGCAACGGTAGATCCTTAGCGATCATAAAGAGATGAAGCTCAAATCAACAACGATTGTTTTACTGATCACGGCCATTGTGGGTGGGGTGGGTGTTTTTCTATGGACAAACGCCCAAAAAAGTCCAGAAGAGGCCACCCAACAGCAAGAACAGTTACAACAAGTATTCTCTTTCAATGAAGATCAGGTTGAAACGCTAACGGTAACGACGCCCAAACTGACGCTGGTGTTTGAGCGATCGCAACAGAGTTTCCCCCATACCTGGCGCATGAAGAAGCCCCAGGATCAACCTGCTGATGAGGCAGCAGTTGCCTTTTTGCTCAACCTCCTCGCCACGACCAAAAGTCCCCGAACACTAGCGGTCAAACCTTCCCGACAAGAAGAATTCGGCTTTGATCAATCACCCGGGACCATCCAAGTCGTTCTCAAGAATAAACAAACCCACAATCTCGTGTTAGGAGGCCAAGAGCCGACAGAAAGCTATCTTTATGCCCAAGTGGATCCTCAATCAGCCCCTGTCGATACCCTTCAAGTCGTGCTTGTTCCAACTGCTTTTTTGAATGCCATCAATCGCCCGTTAACAGAGTGGCAAACCCAAGCAAAACCTGAGCAGCCCTCAGAGCCCTCCACTTCACCCAAGCCTTCGATTGATCCAGGCCCCTCAATTCCCTTGCCGCCACCTCAGGTCCCTCAGTAGAGCTCTGCCCCTTTCACTCTATCCAATCCGGTAAATAGTCAGAGTCCAGGTTGTCATACGTTGATAAAGTTTCATGCTCATGAATCGATGGGAGCTGAAGAAAAGGAAGCTTTCCAGGCGTTGGCATCGACTTCTGAGCAGAGGCCAGAGATACAGGCTTCCTTTGTGGGGGTGATGGCTCCTTTACAAAAGCAGCAACTTTGTTCAATCGCTTTTGTCTATGTCTCTGGGAAGATAGCTGTGATGAGTAGGTGACATCAGCCGTTTTTTGAGCCAAAGCTCGCTGTGGAAGAATCACATTCTGACATAAGAATTCAACCGTTTCCAATTTGAGCCAGCCCCGAGAGACCAGGATTTCTCCAAATCGCATTTCCGTTGAGTTTTGATCCGACAAGACAACTTCTACTTGAGCCAGGGACAACAAGCCAGCATCAACGAGATAACTACCAATGCGCTTACTGCCAGGATAGTGAGATACATCGGTTCGTCGATACATTGCCTGGCTTTGTCTTGAAGAGTTAGAACCTTTCTTGGACTGAGTACGATTAAACTGCTTCTTCGGTTCTGAGGGCAGGGAGAGTGCAGGTTGTTCTGTGCTTTTCAACCAGCTCAACCGATTCAACGGGTTGAGTCGCATCCGATGTCCTGCTATTTGAATCGTGATATTACCTCGCTCACAAACTAAATTTTGAATAGGATACAAAACACCCCGGCAGAGAACAAGAAAACTCATTAAAGAGCGCTGTCTATTCTTTTTTGTACACATCCACCATGCTTGCAATAAATCCAAAGAATTAGTGAAGTGAATACTATAATTTCCAGGAATATCAATAGGCTTGTATTCATAAAAACCTATAATTTTTGATTGGCAAACGGGCAAACATTTCTGCATGGCCATAGCCTTGTGCAACTGTGGCCAAAAGCTTGATTTGTAACGAATAGAGCTATGCCGATGGTCACCAGAAAATTTAGCTGTAGCGACTAACCCTTCAGTTTTTGCTAACAGCTGCAAGGTATCCCCAATGGGTTCAACTCTCAGCTCAGCATTACTTTCCAATGCTGGGCGTCCTGAAAGATAACTTGATACAAATACTTTGAAAAGTTCGATATTGTTCATAAAAGTAGAGTATGAACTTTAAGTTAAAACATAGAATCTATCCCATCATATGGTGGTTCTTTAGTCGTTTGAGTGATCTGCATCAGTGACGGTGCTATCTTTGCTCTCTATTCAGTAAATAACTGAGGAAAACGAAATGGTCAGCCCCGAGTAGCTAGAGCTAAGGAATCAGAGCCACATGGATCCTAGATTGTTGTTCAGACTCCATGCAGTTGGCAATAGACTTGATATCATAAAAGTACATTAGTACTATATTGCTCGCCTAACTGCTTGAGGACTATCCGATGGATTACAAGCCCGCTGGTTTTCATACAATGACGCCCAATGCGACATATCGCGATACCAAAGCAGCGATTGAACTGTACAAACGTGCTTTTGGCTTAATCGTAGACACATTCCTCGAAACTCCAGAGGGCATAGTCATGCATGTATCCGCAACGATTGGCGATTCCCAGTTGTTTATGAGTGATGAATTTAAAGGATCGCCCCGACAAGCCCCCAATCCTAATTCGCCCGTTGCCTTTTACCTCTACTTACCCGATGTTGATGCCAGCTATCAGCAAGCAATCAAAGCCGGAATGACCAACGTGAGTAAACCAGAAGAGATGTTTTGGGGCGATCGCACCGCCACTGTAGTGGATCCCTTTGGCTATACCTGGACCCTAGCGACTCAAGTTAAAGAAATTTCACCCAGGATTATGATCTCCTATTTCCTCGATCAATAAAATCAAGCAACGGCCATTGAGAAGTTTGAAGATCAGCTCCAACCTGCTTTAACGAAGCTGTAGTACGTTCCAAGGAGACTCGGTGAGAAAATGATGCTACGTTATTTTCTCGGACCTGGAATGATAGATCTTAAAAAATCTAACATCTCATTCGAACTAAGTGTTGAAGGGAAACCAGAGAGTAGGGTTAGTGCAGCATATATTGACATTGGCAATGGCCCAGCGATTTTATTTATTCACGGTTTTTTCTCAGACGCAACTGTTTGGGCTAGCATTATCAACAACCTTAAAGATAAATATCGTTGTATCAGTCTCGATCTATTAGGGTTTGGTCATTCTTCTCAATTAGATATTGAATATAAAGTTGATTCACAGGTGGCTTTTTCTAAAAAATTTATGGAAACGCTTGGGATTGAAAATTTTTTTGTGGTTGGCCATTCTTTAGGAGGTTGGACAGCCTCACGTCTAGAACTTGCTGCCTCCCAAGCAGTATTCGGCCTTGTTTTGCTAGCTCCCGCAGGTGTTGGAGAGTATCTAGAACCGTACCGAATACTTATCCCTTTCTCTTGGAAAACACCAATCATTGATTGGCTCATTAGCTTAGTATCTCCTGTGATGAAATTGCTTGGAAATGAAAAATTAGTGCAGGATATAAGGTTTATCAGAGAGAGATTTTTGTATGATCCTGTCTTTCAAGCCTGGATACAAAGAGCATTTCGCTTAGAAATAAGTGATGAACTTATCTATGACGACGCAAAAAACATCCATTCTCCAACGTTCATTATTTTTGGAGAAGCAGACGAAACGATTCCAGTCGAATTTGGGGAGCACCTTGAAGCAAATATCTGTGACGCAAAATTGCATATTATTCCAGGTGCAGATCATGAACTTCCATCAAAATATTCCCAAATATTATCTGACTTAACTTCAGATTTTGTGAGTAGTGTTGAAGTATGAATAGATTTATCCCTTACCCACAAGTCTTAAAAGTCTGACTGTCGGGTCTTTTCAATCATGAGTCAGTCTCTAACACCCTATATCCGGTGGCCCCTTGACCTCTGCTGAGCGTCAAGAACTCAACCAATTGCGTCGAGACCTCAAACGTGTTCAGATGGAACGAGATTTTCTAAAAAAAGCAGCAACCTTCTTTGCTCAGGAAAGCTCAAACCCTATGAGCTAATTGAGGCAGAGAAGGTGAATTTTCCCATTGCCTTGATGTGTAAAGTCCTCAAGTTATCCAGAAGTGATATAAAATCCGTTTAATCACCCATAGTATAGAGGAATGAGATTAGCTTAATTATCATGCCAAAACGGATCCAAATAGCCTCTCACCTTTCCGTGGAA
>NZ_JANQOY010000089.1 GCF_028285565.1 Acaryochloris sp. IP29b_bin.148 | reverse complement strand
GTTTGGAGTACCAACCGCTGTAGCCAACATCGTGGCTAAACTCTTAGCCAAAAATGCCGAAGATCGCTACCAAAGCGCATTGGGATTAAAGCATGACTTGGAACACTGTCTGACTCAATTAACCGAGCAGGGTGAGATTGAACCCTTTGAGTTGGGTCAACGGGATGTGTGCGATCGCTTGCTTATCCCCGAAAAACTCTATGGGCGAGCAGCGGAAGTTCACACGCTACTAGAGGCCTTTGACCGCGTATCTCAGGGCAACACTGAGTTATTGCTGGTAGCAGGTTTCTCTGGGATTGGCAAAACGGCTGTTGTCAATGAAGTTCATAAGCCCATCACCCAGAAAAACGGCTATTTCATCAAGGGAAAATTTGACCAATTCAATCGAAATATTCCCTTTTCTGCATTTGTGCAAGCCTTCCGCAGCCTAATGGGGCAGCTATTAGGGAAATCGGATCTGCAATTGTCGAGCTGGAAAGCCAAAATTTTGGCAGCTTTGGGCCACTGTGGCCAGGTTCTTATTGAGGTAATTCCTGAGTTAGAACGCATTATAGGTGAGCAGCCTTCCGTACCGGAATTATCGGGTACTGCAGCCCAGAACCGCTTCAATCTGCTGTTTGGCAAATTTATTCAAGTCTTCACTACTCCAGAGCATCCTCTCGTGATCTTCCTGGATGATTTGCAATGGGCGGATTTTGCCTCTTTGAATTTATTAAAGCTGCTGACGGATGAATCGAAGTCAGGGTATTTATTTTTACTGGGTGCCTATCGGGATAATGAGATTGATCCAGCGCATCCCTTGATGATGACGTTGGATGAGATTAAAAAGACGCTGACTGCGCTCCAGACCATCACACTGGGGCCATTAAGCCAGAACGATATGAATGTTTTGGTGGCCGATACGTTGCAATGTGAACCTGAGATTGCAGTTCCACTAACTGAGTTGATATACCAAACAACTCAGGGCAATCCATTTTTTACCAACCGTTTTCTTCTCAGTCTTCACCATGAGGGTTATATCAGCTATGACCGTGCATTGGGGCAGTGGCAGGGTGACTTAATGCAGGTACGGCAACTGGGTCTAACGGATGATGTAGTAGGCTTTATGGTTGATCAACTCCAAAAGCTACCTCAATCGACCCAGGAAATTTTAAAGATCGCAGCCTGTATCGGCAATCAATTTGAGTTAAGCACTTTGTCTATCGTTTGCAAGCAACCCCAAGACCACATTGCCCCTGCATTATGGTCATCACTGCAAGCAGGTTTAGTGATTCCAGAAAGTGAGACCTATAAATTTTTTCAGGACTGTAGCAGTGCTTTGGGTATTGATCGCCCGGTTGCCCTCACCTACCATTTTTTGCATGATCGGGTTCAACAAGCTGCCTATAGCCTGATTCCAGAAACCGAGAAAGCAAAAACGCATTATCAAATTGGAAAACTATTAAGCCAAAATAACGCTCAAGACAAGACGGAAGCTAATATCTTTGCCATCGTTGAGCAATTAAATCGAGGTGAGGCTTTACTCACCCAGCAATCGGAGAGAGAGAATCTCGCCCAGCTAAATTTAGCTGCTAGTTTGCGATCTAAAAATGCTACCGCTTATCAAGCGGGCTTGGAATATGCCAGTACAGGACTATCGATACTCGGAGAAGGACGGTGGCAAAAGCAGTATGAGCTGACGCTGGAGTTAACCAATTTAGCAGCAGAGTTAGCTTTTCTAGTCGGAGACTTCCTGGCAATGGAGTCTCTAATTATCACCATTCAAGAACATTCTAAACACCCTATAGATCGATCATCTTCTATTAAAACGCAAATTCAATTCCATATATCCCAGCAGGACTTCAATGCCGCCATTTCGATCGCTAGAATCTTCTTGCAAGAAAATGATTTTTACCTACCAGAGAAGCTGGACTTTGAAGAAGTAGTAGAAAATTATAAAGCCTTTCAACCTTACCTAAGACAGTTTAGTGACCAGCAGATTTTAGAGCTTCCTTCTCTTACAGATCAAAAGCAGCTGGCAATTGCTAACATTTTGATTTCTATTGCTATACCGGCTATCAGCAGCGATACTAATATTTTTTGGTTTATTATTCTGGAATTAGTCAAACTATCGATAGAAAGTGGCAACTCTCATTTCTCAGCTTATGCTTATGCATCCTACGGAATCCTGATTAACCTGATTGAAAAAGATATTGAAAAATACTACCAATTCGGCCAACTTAGTTTAGAAGTGGTGGATTTATTTGAACAAAATATAACTAGATGTCGTGTATTTGAGGTTGTCGGAGCTTATACCGTTTATCTCAAATCTCATCTTCTAATGGCAATTCCACTTTTAGAAAAAGCTTATGTGAGTGGCTTAGAAAGCGGAGATTTTGAATATGCAAGCGCGGCAGTATTTGTAAAATATCAAATGCTATTTTTTAGTGGTGAATGTTTAGGTGATCTTCAACCAGATCTCTTCAAGGGCATCGATGCTATCAAAAAGCTGAAGAATAATTTTACTTTAGTTTTGCAAGAGCTTATTGTTCAATCTGTAGTCATACTAGTAAATCCATCTAGAGAACCACAGGATCTAGATAATAAATATTCTGAGTTAGATAAACCAATTGAATCAATAAAAGCAGTTAACGATAATTTTTCCTTGCAAATTTTTTACTTGCACAAACTATTTTTAAAATATCTTTTATATGACAAAGAACAAATTTTATTTTTGATAGAAAAGATCCACGAATGCTCAGATGCTGCTACCGGCTGGCTGACAGAATATATTTTTTATTTTTATGAATCACTCACTTATTTAGATCATATTGATTGTACAGAAGACTTAGAGCAAGAACGAGTCACTCAGTATTTACAAAAAGTACAAATCAATCAGGATCGATTTGCAAAATTGGCTGAGAGCGCTCCTATGAACTTTCAGCACAAGTATGATTTAGTAGAAGCTGAAAAAAATAGGTTTTTAAATAACAAAATTGAAGCTTTAGAGCTATATGATGCAGCTATCAATGGCGCGAAAGAGCATGGGTATCTACAAGAAGAAGCGCTTGCTAATGAGCTAGTGGCAAAGTTCTATTGGGAGTGGGGCAAGGAGACAGTAGCTTCAACATACATGCAAGCGGCCTATCACTGTTATGCCCGATGGGGAGCCAAAGCCAAAACGGATGATCTTGAACGACGTTACCCCGAATTAATCCAGCCCATTCTTCAGCCAACCGCTCCCTCTTTCAACCCCTTGGACACCCTAGCCAGACTGGCTGAACCCAACCTCTCTACCCATTCTTCTACTTCAGCCCAGTCAACCCAAGCCAATCTCAATGTCGCGTTTGATTTGGCTGCGATTCTCAAAGGTGCCCAAGCGCTTTCAGAGAGTTTACACCTGGAGGAATTGCTGGAAAAACTTGCCCTAATGATGTTGCAAAACTCGGGTGCTGATCGATTGGTTCTTCTGCTCCCTGAAGCCGATGACACTTGGCATATCAGAGCCACTGCAACCCCTGAAAAAATGGAACTGTCCTCAGTTCCTCTGGCGGATCACCTTGATCTCCCCCTACAACTGATTCAGTTCGTTAAAAATACTCAAGAAACACTGGCGGTCGATGATTTAAAAACCGATTTACCGATCATGGATCGTTATCTTGAAACCCAAAAACCTCGGAGCGTTCTGTGTTTGCCGATTCTGCATCAAGGGCATTTGAATGGTCTGGTGTATTTGCAGAATCAATTGGCGTCGGGAGTATTTACGTGCGATCGCATCACTGTTCTCAACTTCCTTTGTTCCCAAGCTGGTATTTCCATAGAAAATGCCAGGCTTTACGAATCCGTCGCCCTTAAATCCACCATTATTGAATCCGCCGTGGATGGCATGGCGATCTTAGAAGACGGCAAATATATTTATCTCAACGAAGTCCATGCCACTCTGTTTGGCTATAGACGAGAAGAGCTATTGGGCCAAAGTTGCGAGATATTATATTCCCCAACAGAAGTACAACGCCTTCACGCCATCGCGTTCCCGATAGTAGCAAAGACAGGGCAATGGTCTGGAGAGGCGACTGCCACTCGCAAAGATGGCAGTTCTTTTGCCATAGAAGTGAGTTTGCTGCTGCTGGACGATGGCAAACTGATTTGCATCTGCCGTGATATTAGCGATCGCAAAATCGCTGAAGCCAACTCTCGTCTCCTTGCCTCTGTGGTGGAATCATCTAATGACGTGATTTTGACCAAGAACTTAGATGGCATGATCACGAGCTGGAATCAAGCGGCCACAGAGTTATTCGGATATTTGGAAGCAGAAGCCCTGGGGCAATCCATCTTGATGCTTTTCCCCTCGGATCGACTACAGGAAGAAGCCCATATTGTTTCTCGCCTTAAAAATAAGGAGCGGATTGAGAACTTTGAAACCGTTCGCCTTCACAAGCAAGGGTATCCGATTGATATTTCAGTGACGATTTCGCCCTTAGTCAATCTTGAAGGGGAAGTCGTTGGGGCCTCCAAAATTGTCAGGGATATTCGAGAGCGCAAAATGGCGGAGGATGCGCTGCGAAAGAGCGACACCCAATTCCGAAATCTACTCTCCAATCTGGATGGGGTGGTCTACCGGTGTAAAAATGATTCCGCTTGGACGATGGAGTTTATGAGTGATGCCGTTACAGCCCTGTCGGGTTATCCCGCCACTGACTTTATCAACAATAGCAACCGCACCTACGCCAGCATTATCCATGCTGATGATGTTGATAGGGTTGATCAAGCGGTGAGTGAAGGGCTGGCGCTTCATCAACCCTTTTCAATGGAGTACCGAGTCATCCACCGGGATGGCTCAGTGCGCTGGGTGACGGAAAAGGGAAAAGGGATGTTCGATGCCCACCAGCAGCTTCAATATTTAGAAGGTGTCATTGTCGATATTAGCGATCGCAAGCTGGCAGAAGAGAATCTACGCTTCAGCGAACAGCGATTCCGGCGAGCCATTGAGGATGCGCCTTTCCCGATCATGATCTATGCCGAAGATGGTGAAGTCCTCCAACTCAACACCACTTGGACGGAGTCAACGGGGTATACCCATGCCGATATTCCAACGACAGACGACTGGGCACTCAAAGCGTTCGGAGAAAAGACCAACGCTAGCAACTGGGAGAAAGGTGAGTTTTCGATTCATGCCCACGATGGACAAGTGTGTCTCTGGCAATTTAGCTCTGCTTGGTTAGACACCTTACCCGATGGTCGTCGAATCATTATTTCCATGGCGGTTGATGTCACCCAACGGCGTCAGGCAGAAGACGAGCTCGAACAAGCGAATCAGCAACTGGCAAACTATTCCCATACCTTGGAACGGAAGGTTGAAGAACGGACCCAGGCGCTTCAAGTCGCCAAGGAGCAAGCCGATAGTGCCAGCCGGGCCAAAAGCGAATTCTTAGCCAATATGAGTCACGAACTCCGCACCCCTCTCAATGGCATCTTGGGCTATACTCAGATTCTCAATCGCTCCCAAACCTTATCGGGTAAAGAACGCCACGGCATTGAGGTCATTCATCAATGTGGCTCCCACCTTCTCGCCCTGATTAATGACATTCTCGATCTCTCAAAAATCGAGGCGGGCAAACTGGAATTGCAGCCCACGGAAACACACTTACCCACCTTGCTGCAAAGTGTGGTCGAAATGTGCAAAGTAAAGGCTCAGGCCAAACATTTAGAGTTGGTCTATGAGCCTAGTCCCCATTTACCTGAAGGTATTGTTGTCGATGAGAAATCTCTGCGACAAGTCTTAATTAATTTATTAGGTAATGCAATTAAATTTACCAATCAAGGCCGTGTGACTTTGCGGGTTGAAGTTGTCAAAATAACTGGGACTCAGGCATCACTTTTATTTCAAGTGATAGATACGGGCATGGGGATTGCTCCTACTCATCTTTCTAGATTATTTGATGCCTTTGAACAGGTGGGAACTCCACAACAACAAGCGGAAGGAACAGGACTGGGACTGGCGATTAGTCAGCAGATTGTCAATTTGATGGGGGGCAATATCGAGGTTGCCAGTCAATTGGGGTATGGGAGTGAGTTTTGCTTTAGGCTAGTGCTCCCTCGATTGAAACAGTGGGGGCAGCTGCCAACCAACTCTGACATTCCGCCTGTCATCGGTTACCAAGGAGAGCGGCAGCAGATCTTGGTCATAGACGATCTGCAAGAGAACCGAGATGTCATGTTTGACCTCCTACAACCCCTTGGCTTTGACTTGTCTGAGGCAGAGCAAGGGCAGGAAGGGTTAGACCATGTCCGCAAGCATCCGATTGATTTGGTCATTATGGATCTATTGATGCCAGTCATGGATGGATGGGAATTTTTGCAACAGGTTCACCTGGATCCAGGACTGCAACATATGAAGGTTATTGTTGCGTCAGCTTTGTTGAGCCAATCTGATCGACAATTAGCGCTGGAGGCCGGTTGTGATGCTTTTCTGGTCAAGCCCATCGAAATGCAAGCTTTACTAGAAGTTATCGCGGAACAGCTTCAACTGACCTGGATATATGAGGGAATAACAGAGGAAGCTCCGGAACCTGAGCCTCTGATAGCAGACGTGCTACTCCCCCCTTCTCAGACATTAGACGTTTTGAAAAAGTTAGCCCAGCATGGTTTTATCAGTGAATTGAGAGAAGAATTGGAGCATTTGATTCAAGCTAATTCAGCTTATGGCCCCTTTGTGGACCAGATTTCGTCTCTTGCTAAAGCATTTTTAGCTGAGGAGATTGAAGCTTTATTAGTACAATACCAAGCCCAACAACCTGCTGATCCTATCCATGATTCGAGCCACGAGGACTGCCCTTGGCTTTCGCCGACAGAGGTGATCTATCCACCTCAGGATGACTTGGAACAGCTAGTCGATATGGCGAATAAAGGTAGCATCTTTGAATTAAAAGATAAGATAGCAGCCCTGCAATTGAGCAAGCCCCAATATCAATGCTTTTGTCAAAAAATATTATTGTGGTCAGAGCACTTTCAACTGCATGAAATCCAAGTCTTTTTACAGGATGCCTACGAAAAACAACAACAGGATGGAGCATCAAGAGTAGGACAATTTTGAGTCAGCATGGTTGATTTTGTTACGTTTGCTGCTAAGTTATGGGCCAGTTCATCCTTGATTACCCCAAAAGACTGGTTTGCGAAAGGCGTGTGTTTACGTTAAGAGGGCTAACAGATCTGCCTCAGACAGTTGGTTAATCCCTAATGATTGTGCTTTTGTGAGCTTGGAGCCTGCATCGGCACCTACCACCACATAGGATGTATTTTTACTCACAGATCCAGTCACTTTCCCCCCTGCGTCTTGGATCATCTGCTTGGCCTGATCTCGCTTCAAGGTTGGCAATGTCCCTGTAATCACAAAGGTTTGCCCCGATAAGGTTTGAGGCTGAGTCGGCTCAGTTACGATGGCTGCAAACTGCAGTCCTGCGGATTGTAAACGCTGAATCAGGGTCTGGTTAGTAGGGGTTTGAAACCATTCATAGACGGATTGGGCAATTTCAGGACCAATTCCGTGGATAGTTGCAATGGCATCTCCGTCCACGGCCATTAATGCGTCTACGGTCGGATAGTGTTCGGTCAGTAATTGAGCGTTGACACTGCCCACATGCCGAATCCCCAATCCGTACAGAACCCGATGCCAGGGCTGCTGTTTGGAGGTTGCGATCGCATCCAAGATCTTGTGAGCCAATTTTGTCCCCATTCGATCCAAGTCCATCAGCTGGTCTTCCGTCAGGTCATACAAGTCAGCCACGGACTGAACCATTTGGGAATCCGCTAACTGACCGACAATCTTTTCTCCCAACCCATCAATATCTAAAGCCCCTCGACTGACCCAGTGAATCAGCGATCCGCGCAAGATGGCAGGACAAGAGGCATTCACACAGCGGGTCACCGCTTCCGATTCGAGCTGAACAGCAGGTTGTCCACAGCTCGGACATTCGGTGGGCATCTGGTAAGGCTGAGCCCCCCCAGGCCGCAACTCAGGCAGAACCCGCAGAACTTCAGGTATAATTTCTCCGGCTTTGCGGACCACCACCGTATCGCCAAGATGGATGTCGAGTTCTGAGATGCGATCTCGATTATGCAGCGTCGCTCGCGAGACCGTTGTCCCGGCGAGCTGGACGGGTTTAAATTCCGCAACGGGGGTGAGGGCTCCAGTCCGTCCGACATTCACCGTAATCTGCTCGATGCGGGTGGCCGCCTCTTCCGGTGGATACTTCCAGGCAATCGCCCAGCGGGGAAACTTCTGAGTAAATCCTAGTTCGTCCTGTACTCCTAAGTCATCCAGTTTAATCACCACCCCATCGGTTAAATAGGGCAGATCGAGACGTTTTAAGGACCAGTCATCATAGTAGGTCTGAACCTCTGCCAAGCTTTGGCACTGGCGTCGATTGGGATTAACCCGAAACCCGAGTTGTTTCAAAGTCTCTAGGGCCTGCCATTGGGTTTGGGGAAGGGACAAATCATCCGTGGGGCCAGAAATATGGATCGTATAGGCGAAGAAATCTAGCTTGCGCTCCGCCACTACTTTGGAGTCAAGCTGACGGAGTGTACCAGCAGCAGCGTTGCGGGGATTGGCAAACTCGGCTTCTCCCGCTTGAGTGCGGTCACGGTTAATGTGGTCAAACACCTCTAATCCCAAAAACGCTTCCCCTCTCACCTCTAACCATTCGGGGGGATGTTCAATATTCAAACGCAGGGGGATGGAGCGGATCGTTCTCACATTTTGGGTAATCTCTTCTCCCTTGGTGCCATCGCCCCGAGTAGTGCCCCGCACCAATAACCCGTTTTCATAGGTCAAGGCCAGGGCCGATCCATCAATTTTAAGTTCGGTCACATACCCCGGCTCTTGGTTGAGGTTGGGGACTAATTTATGCCAACGCTCATCCCAGGTGTCCATATCTCCCCGGTCAAAGGCGTTTTCCAAACTATAAAGCGGAATCCGATGCTGAACTGAAACAAATTGAGTGGCTGGTCGTTCCCCCACGCGCTGGGTGGGGCTATCCGGTGTAATCAGTTGAGGATACTGGGTCTCCAGATCTACAAGCTCGTGGTAGAGCTGGTCATAGACAGCATCTTCCATCATCGGAGCATCTAATCCGTAGTAGGCATAGCTCGCCTTTTGCAGCAATTGCCGCAGTTCTTGCACCCGCGCTTGATCGGAAGAGGATACCATGTTCACCGTCCGCAGAGTCTCCCTCAATAAATTCGCTGATCTTTGTTAGAGAGACCCAATCGCTAGGGTATCTCCAGCTCTAGTCTAGTGTTTAGAACATTAATCATCACTCAAGGTATGCCATCGATAGTCATCAGAAGTGATGGCTATCGATGAATGGCACTGACTTAAGCAGTCAAGAAAAAGCTCCAAGGCTTGATATGAAGTTATCCTAGCCCTGAAGCTTTACTAAATCCGCCTCTACTATGACCAATCATGTTGCAATTCTCAATCAGCAATTCAGCCAAAGTCGGGGTTTACCCTGGGCCGAGCCACTGCCGAGCGAGACCATAGAGCAGGTGCTCAAAGAAGAGAATGTTCACTATCGCAATCGCCTCTTTAGCCCAGTGGTCACCCTGTGGATCTTTTTTCAGCGAGGGTTCTCTGCTCTATATCTTATAAAACAAGCTTTGTAGCTTCGTTGTCATCCGCTAAGCCGTTGATGTAGCCCCCGTCAGTGCCCACAACCAAGGGTAAGTCTGGGTGTGGTAGATTCTCCCAACCTCTCGGGCACCCTTCCACAAACATGTACTGATCTTCTCCCAATTCATCATCCAGTCTTTGACCCAGTTGATACAGATGTGATGGCCGAAGGCCGGTCGTAGACCATCACACACTGGAGCAGCTAATCTGCCGATTAAGAGGCAACACCTCTGCCAGTAGATCCACACTCAACCCATAAGACATCAAACTGGCAAATTTCGTTTGCAGATAGAGGTACTCTGGCGAGGTTCGCTCGGTCAGGAGTTGGGCGAGGGGACTGAAACTTTGAGAGGCGTGAGCTTGGCAGGAACAATGAAATAACCTCTGGCTTTGGAGTTTCAGCTTGCCAAAGACGGTTCGATAGACGAGGGTATGCTTGCCTTGTTGTTTTCTAGGTTGGCCACAGTCAGGGCAAGGGATCTGCTGATCAATAAAGAAGGTTACCTGATGCTTCACTATCACTTGCTGCAAGGTGTGCAGCAGTTGCTTCGACTCTGAGAGAGTGAGGCCCAATGTGTCTGGCGTTAAGGCATTCCGCTGAAGCTGGACCACTTCACGCTCAGCCTGGCAGGTGCCTTCCTCCGAATTCAATGACGAGTGACAGTTTAATGTTCATGATCCAAAGTAAATGATCTCTTCTTGCAACGTTGCGACCTCACTCAGAGGGGATTGCTGGAGTTGGTGATTCAGCTGTTGCAGGTCAAGTCTTTCAAACTTCAGCCAATAGAGGAGCCGCTGTCGCTGGGCTTCTAGATGATCAAACTCTTCTTTGACCACCTGGTACGCCACTTCAAACTCTGAATGCTCTTGTCGCAGTTCTTGAAAGGCCCACGGTCCACCATAGTCTTCAGGTGGGCCTGCCCGTTTTCCCTGAATACAGATGGGATAGGATTGTCCGGCTTCGGGTGAGAGGATCTATTCGACTCGGAGTTGAATCTGCCAATTGTCGAAGTAATTGTAGTTGTAGAGAAAACGTTCTCGTTCTCTAAGGCCCAAATCCATTAGGGTGAAAGTGTTGGCGTCCTTCACCTCCGAGTTTGGAGATGCCGAAGTGCTTGCCATGAATGGTGAAGCGGTGAAGGTATTCATCACTCCAACCAAAGCAGATCTAAAGGATGTAGTGGAGATCAGCAAGGCTGTTATTGCTATGAATGTGGAGTCGTCGCCAGATCATGGGGCTGATGCCAGCGATGGTCTCCGACCGGCCTTCGGCCATCACAGCTTTCAGCTGGAAGATAACCGGATCTGACGGATCATTCATTCCCTCAGTGTACTGCTATATCAACGTTTCCCCCGGTTTTAATCGCTCTTCAACCTACTCTTTGAAAACTAACGCGGAGGGTTCACCGTCAGGTTCAGGTCTGCTCCCAGGTCTAGGTCCACCAGGTCTGCCACCAGGGGGGCCAGGTCTGTCAGGTCCACCGGGCCCACCCCGTTTTGCAAAATCCTGAGAGGGGGTGCCCTTAAAACATCTGGGCACGAACGGAAAATCTTTCGTCAGGAAATAAGCATAGGTGCCCTCTGGGAATTCCGGCGTAATCGTCATTCGGCCATTGCATTCATCCAGTGATCCGGCCCCTGCAACATATTCATAGTCCCTCACGAATGTGCCATCATAGGTGCCATCTGGCTCTTCTCCCCCTGGGCGGTTGCCCGCCTTGAGGCGATAACTGGGCGTCATTTCGACAACTCCAGAATTCACGGCTTTCCCGTCTTTGTAGCCATACAGTGCATAGATGGGAAAACCATCTGCAGCCCAGCCAACCAAAGGCGAGTGCTGGTCAGCAGAGACGTTCAGATCCTTCATTAGCAGGGTGGGTAAACCATGATAGTGATACTTCCCAGTCGGCTGTACGTGGGCATGATTTTCATCAAATCCGAGATCTAAAGCCCCTGACAACGCATCGTATTGCCAGCCAAGTCTCGGATCACCGCGATAAAACTCTCCTGCCCCCGGATCGAAGGGAACACCATTGACGGCCAGCCCAAAGTCAAAGCCGCGCTCTGTAATCTGAGAAGCAAGTTTAGGGTTAGCGGGCACGCGAAAGGTCTTTGTTTGTTCACTAATGGTGTTGGGGTTCCCGTCATTGGGGAAGGGGCCTGTATTGTGCTCAGAAATGCCGTTAGATTTGAGGATTCGCCACTCTCCTTCATCTGCGATAGCCACCTCATTTTCAGCGATGGGTGGAACCGTGGCAGGATATAGTTCTGGCGGGCCATCAGTTTGAGTCGCTGTATTGTTGCGGAGGTTGGGAGGCCGGTTATCCCGCTGAGCGGTTTCTGGAGCCTGGGATGGATTATTGGCCTTTGCGATCGCTTCTGGAGCTTGCTGTTCAGTCTCTGTTGAACAAGCGTTAAGTAGTGTAGCAAGTGATACCCATAAGACCATTGAAAGCTTTTCAATAAGCAAGTTTGTGCTGACCTTTGAAGAGGTATGCATGATGGACCTTCTCATCATAATTTCTACGTCCGGCTCATCCGTGCGGCAGTTGGCCGGTGCTGTGAGCGGTCTCAATCTCCGTTGGCGAGAGTTCGCCGTTTTGATCCGTATCGAGCAACTCAAAGAACGCCTCTAATCCGATCCGGCGGTAAAGCCGGTCGGAGACGTAGTCCTCGACCTCGGCACGCGTCACGACCCCGTCGGCATTTTTATCTGTGCCGTTGAACGCGTGGTCCGGCTCGACCCCGACGAGCTCGGCGTCGCTGAGGCGCTGATCCTTGTCCTGATCACACTGATCGAAGAAGGGTACCAGTCCGATTCGCCGATAGGGACTCTCGCTCATGAACGACTCGATCTCGGCCTGGGTTACGGTGCCGTCCTTGTTTGTGTCCGAGGCGCTCAGCGGGCCGTGCGGTCCTGGGCTGGGCGGGCCATCGGTCAGCGGCTTGTCGCTACGTGGCTCCCGTCCGACCTCACCTAGTTGCTCGTTTGCTGATTGTGCAAGCGAGCAACCAGCCACGGAAGCAAGGATAAATACGGTCAATATGCTTGTAGATATTTTCATAAAAACAGTCCAAGCCAAAAAAAATAAAGAAGCAGACAAGGGAACTATTCATGTTTAAGAGTTTTTTTGACATAACCAGTTTCCCTCCCATCTGACACAGCAATCGATCCGACTCTCTACCGAGATAAAACTCTAAACAATAGGTAGTTTTTTTCTTCAGAATATGATCTTCATGAAATGCTTATGCAGCAAAAACTTTAGTGCTTTAAGATACTCAGTTTGATCGTGCTTACCTATTTATCAACAAATGTATTTCATACCTTTCCTCTTAAAGAATAAGGAGGCAAGCTATTGAAGAAGTACACTTGAACTTTATTCGATGTCTATAGAGTAGTGCTAGGGTCCATCGACACAACTTAACTATCCCTTTCGGCCTATTTACATCTAGGCAAAAAGTACCAATAAAACTAGCTATTCTGAGATTAGTATGGTCTGAATTTTTCAACACAGCCAAGCAGAGTCTTACTCAGCATTGAACCCAGCTCTCAGAATTCTCTCAAAAAATTGAACTCGGGATGGAGCTAAAAGCAGATCGCAAGAGACATCTTCTCTTAGACCAGTGAATAAATCCTGCTCTTTCAAGATTTCCAATTAAGCGCGTAACTGTCACTCGGCTAGTCCCAATTATTTCGGCGATGTCTTGATGAGTGAGCTGATTTGGAATGTAGCATCCCTCCTCACACCTTGTCCCAAATTTCTCGGCAAGCCATAGGAGAAAATGCTGCAAGCGATCGGGCATTAAACCATGTCGGATCATGAGAAACGTCTGACTTTGATGGAGATGAGACCACATCACCCCCTTTAGACTTGAGCAGTCAATCGCTGGCAGCCGATGAGCTTGAACTTTGGTCAGACATTCCACTTGGTACGGCTCAATCCCGGCCAGGGAATAACCAACAATATCACCGGCTCCCCACAATCCAAGCGTTATCAGCTTCCCCTCTTCACACGAAGTCAGAGTACGAACCATGCCCGCATCAATTTCCCAGAACAGATCGCCAATCATGGGCAAAAATTCACGACGCTTGAACTCGCGCAGCACGGGCTGGGTAGGAGCTATTTCGATTCGGGTAACACTGTGCATAATAATTACCAGAGAATACAACAAAAGAGCAAGATTGAAGGATATAGCCTCTAAATGAGGCCAATGTCATCAATGGAAAACTCAGTATGGGGCAGTGACGCCTTATGCAAATTGCATGAATTAAGGGAGAATGCTGCTAGCAAACTCATGCCACGCTTGTATGACATCGTTGAATGTTCCTAAACAACCCAAGCTGCGATATTGCATATTTAGTATAGATATACTTATTTCATCCATACTTTTTGGTCGTTTCAGCGATTACAGACTGCCCATTTTCTCATTGGCAGCTTATTAATGAGAATACTTGTAACGCTTACTAATGATGTCTTGTAGGCTTAAGCCATCTCACTTTGTAGCTTGGGTCGTTTAGGGCTTAATCTGGCAACGATAGTAGAGGATATCAAATCGGTCCGTGAACGTTTGTTAATCTGATGGGCATCGATCTCTTTGGCGTCCATCGGACATTTTACCGTGCCTGTGAATTTTGGAATAACCGCTCAAGCATTGGAAAAAACGTTATTGTCTTCCAGCAGGAATTGCTTAAGCCCACCGTCAGCACTTTGCTGACTTTGAAAGTCTCCGCTGATAACAGAAATTAGATCCTCTTCGACAGATACTGAAATACCTTGAGGGAGACCCCTGTCAGTCAGGTCAAATTCTAAGTCAGCTACATTAACGTCAGAAGAGAGTTGAATAGTATCATCACCAAACTCAAAGTCTTGAATAAGAGCATAATCTGAATTTCCGCCCCCAAGATAATACTGTTCAGGATTGCCGCGATCAACACCAAAGACAGTTCCGTTATCCCCTAGGGAAAAAGTATCATTCTCAGCACTTCCTATCAGCGTATCTACTTCAAAGGGAGCTAGAGGGTCATCAGTCGTACCGCCAAACCCAAAATCTGAAACAAAGGGATCAACACCCACCAGAAAGTCATTGCCATTACCGCCCTTCAGGATGTCATTACTCACACCCCCTACAAGGACGTCGTTATCATTCCCTCCTCCAAGGTTGTCGCTTCCTAAACTCCCAAAAAGAATATCTTGACCACTGCCTCCCCTGACAAGATCATCACCAGCTTCAGCATCCACGTTGTCGTTACCGCTACTGCCAAAGACTTGGTCGTCCCCACTGCCTGCAAAGAAGCGATCATTGCCAGCTTCACCATCGAGGGAATCATTCCCATCACCCCCATTAAGAATATCGTCATCCTCTCCTCCAAGAAGATTGTCGTTCCCTCCATTTCCAAATAACCGATCAGCGCCCAATCCCCCACGAATAATATCGGTTCCATCCCCTCCGAAGAGGTCGTCGGCTCCTGCTTCACCATCAAGGACATCGTTGCCTGTATCTCCATTCAGTTGATCGGCCCCATCCCCGCCTAGGATGCTATCATTGCCCCCTTCGCCAAAAACGATATCAGCCCCATTTCCGCCATTGAGGGTGTCATTATCCCCCACCTCACCGAAAACTCTGGAATCACCAAAAATTTCATCAGCGTCTTCGTTTCCATTGAGTTGGTCATTACCACTACCACCGATGAGGATGTCAACACCATCACCACCAGAAACAGTGTCATCGCCATCTAGGCCAAATAGTCCATCATCCCCACCAAGTCCAAGAATTTCATCCGGGTCTTGTGTACCCACAAGAACGTCATTTTCTGAGGTACCTGTAATATTAGCCATTGGAATTTCCTCCTTTCAGTCATTGAAGAATTGCTCTCAGATCCTATTTGAGGGCAACTGAAAATTCCTAGGGTCTATTGACACAACTCAGATAGCTCTTTTGACACATTCCAATCTAGACAATTGGTATCAATAGCATTAGACTGCTCTGGTATCAGAATCGGTTGAGTTGTGCAGCACACAACCGTTTTGCAAGTGGCATTGACCTCAGCTCAAGCCGTTTTCTACTGCATAGACAGCTGCCTGGGTACGGTCTCTAAGTTCAAGCCTCATCAAAATATTGGAAACGTGGTTTTTGACGGTTCCTTCGCTCAAGTGAAAAGCTTTGGCTATTTCTTTATTCGTACTGCCTTTAGCGAGGAGCTTTAATACCTCCAGTTCTCTGGAGGTAAGCGGTGTATCGACTGGGGGTTTAGCGGTTGCGCTATTTTGTTTGGTTTGAAGTGAGCCAATCAGTTTACCTGCAACTTCGGGGGCGAGTTGAAACACACCCGCATAAGCAAGTTTAATGGCCTGTGCTAGATCTGGCGGAGGAATATCCTTCATTAGATAACCACAAGCCCCGGCGAGGAGTGACTGTACAATAAACTCTTCGTCATCAAAG
>NZ_JANQOY010000076.1 GCF_028285565.1 Acaryochloris sp. IP29b_bin.148 | reverse complement strand
AGATATCGATAAATCTTTCCAAAGAGGTTTAGCAAAAATGGTATTGTAAAGTTTATAAATGCCCAGATGAGATAGAGATTAATTCCTATGCCAGTTAATGATTTAGGTGCAATTGCTACCGCTTTATTTGTATTCGTTCCTTGCGTGTTTCTGATTCTTCTCTACGCTCAAACCGCTAGCCGGGGAAGCTAGTCTAGGATCTTAGCAAGAAATTAGAGCTAACAACGTAAGTACCTAGTCTTCAAAACTAGGTACTTATTACTGTCCTTTTCTATTAGGTTATGGATGTCAGCCTCTCACTTCTCTGTTTTGTGAACTCAGTCAAAATGGTGTGGCCTTTTCGGTTGAATTGACATAGCTCTATCAAAGAATATTTAATAATTCACCTATATTTACAGAAAAACCACCCCATTCTATGTATGAAGGAGTGGTTTTTCATTTTTGGACCGATGTGACAGCCTACTCTATACGCACAAGGCTCCTTTGTAGTCCTAAGCAAAAGCTGTCTTACCTGTTCTTATGGTCAAGGGCTTTGGAATACAGCTTTACCCAGGATGGGTAGATGCAAGCGGTTGGATTATCGCTCTCGGGGCTTGGCTTTATTGACTTTTAACTGACGTCCCATCCATTCAGCGCCGTCAAGATCAGCAATTGCTGTTTCTTCAGCGTTGTCTTCTGTCATATCTACAAATGCAAACCCCCGCATTCTGCCTGTTTCCCGATCCATGGGAAGAACAACTCGCTTAACAGTGCCATACTCAGTGAACACTTCGCGGACATCATCCTCAGTTGCTTGATAAGACAGATTGCCAATGTAAATGGTCATAATTAAACTCAGAGATGTGAATTGAACGTTTAAGAGTGCTGAGTAGCAAGCAATGTCAATGACTAGCGAGCGCAAGAGAGAATGCCACTATGTACTAGCGACATCAAGCGCCCATTTTTAGTCTTGTGTATTTGCCAACTGCTACTTGTTTTTACTGCTGCTCTGGGGTGGATAGCCCCTAAGCTCTTGTCTCAATATGTATTTTAATTACTATTGCATTGTCTCATAAGAGCAGACGGTCAGCCTGTCTTTGGTGTCACATCGATGGGGGCAATGGTGAGAATCATTCGACAATTTGAGTTTGTTATCAGCTGAACCCCTGATTTGTGCGTAAGCTAGTACTTTATTATTCCGTAGAGGTATTTTGAGAATGGGTTTAACCCCAACTGAGATTTGATATTTTCGAGATTATTGGGAGGCCATTCCAGCGGATGAGCCAAAAATTTGATGGTACATCCTATCGTATTCTTGGGCTGATTTATCCCAGCTAAAATCGGTCGTCATGCCTCGTCGTTGTAGATCTTGCCAAGTCTGCCGATAGTGGAATCCTTCCCAAGCCCGGATCATACAGGTATATAAGTCGAGCGGTTCATATCGATCAAAGCAGTACCCGGTCCCGGTTTGTTCATTCGGATCGTGGTGAGAGACAGTGTCGACTAGGCCTCCTGTGCGGCGAACGATAGGGACACAACCATATCGCAGGGCTAACATTTGGCTAATGCCGCAGGGTTCATAACGGCTAGGCATTAAAAATGCATCTGCTCCAGCGTAAACTCGCCTTGAAAGGCCAGGATTATAAAGCAGCTGGGTTGACATCCGACCACTAAAACGAGATGCAATTTGCCAGAGTTGGGTTTCATAATAGCGATCGCCTGTCCCTAGCAACACAAATTGTGCATCGGTATAGGCCATAAAGCGATCTAACACTTGAATGACTAGATCCAATCCTTTTTGTTCGACTAAGCGAGCAATCATGCCCACTAGAAAGGCATTGGAGTTGACCTCTAGCCCTAATTCTTCTTGCAGGGCAATTTTATTAGTGACCCGTTTGTCTAATGTGGCCGCAGCGTAATTTTGAGTGATGTATTTATCCGTTTGTGGATTAAAGGCGTTTACATCAATCCCATTCAAGATGCCAACCAGCTTGCCACTAATAAAAGACATCAACCCTTCTAAGGTCTCTCCATAGGCAGGGGTTTGGATCTGTTGAGCGTAGGTCGGTGATACGGTATTTACTTGATCCGCATATTGGACCGCAGCCGCCATCGTGTTATGTCCTTGCATATACCAGGGACACCACGTCATTTGTTCTAGCCGCCATCGCCAGGGTCCTTGATATCCCAAATTATGGATGGTGAACACGCTTGAAATATCAGGTGATTGGTGCATCCATACGGGTATCATGCCTGTGTGCCAATCATGGCAGTGAACAATTTCGGGTTTCCAGTAATTCCAACAGAATTCGGCTGCACCGTTGGCAAAAAAGGTAAATCGCCAATCTTCATTTTCTCCACCATAGATCTGTCGAGGAGCAAAGGTGGGATGTTTGAAGAGGTAAAGGGGAACATCCCGATCTGGCAATACTGTTTCAAAGACGGTAAAGTCCTCAAACATAGCAGAGCCAGACCAAATAGGGGTTTTAGGAATCGTAATTTTGTCGGGGAGGAATCCATAGTAGGGCATAAAAATCCGCACATCATGTCCCATTCGTCGCAGAACAGACGGAAGTGCTCCCACCACATCTGCCATACCCCCTACTTTGGCAAATGGAGCGACTTCTGCCGCCACAAAAAGGATTCGCATATTGACCAGTCCTATGAATCTTGCCAACAATCATATCGGTCTATCGGCCAATATGCGGTTTATTCCCTGCAAACTGCAACAAAACAGCACCTTGAGTAAGGTGCTGTTAGTAGATCACAAGATTTTCAAGTTCAACTGAAAAGTACGCAGTTGGTGATTGAGACGGTCAATTCTAAAACAAAATATTAAAGAGGCCAAATCCACTCGTGATAGGTGAAAGCACGTTTCGAAGTCCGTCACCGAATTTGGTTAAACCAGATCGACCCACAACAATGACGTCATTGTTACGCAAAGCTGGATTACTCTCCTCATTTAAAGGTTGGTCGAAATCCACTTTGATATCTCTTTGAGCCACTGTGCCATCGGGGTTAAGGCGAATGAGTTTGACCTCACCTTTATTCGCGCGTCGGTTGTCAAACCCGCCTGCAGCTAGTACAGCAGTGTTTAAGGGCGTATTGGGCTGAATTTTAACGACGCCGGGTCGGTTGACCTCCCCGACCACATTGACATCAATGGTCGCTGGCGCAAAGCTTATGGTGGACAGCTCCGTAATCTCAGCGGCGGTGAGGCCTTCGGCTTTGGGAACAATGACGGTGTCACCGGCTTGAAGGGCAATGTCCTGAGCCAGATCTCCTTCTTTAAGCAATTTCCAGAGATCGACGTCAATTTCTTGAGGGGTACCATTGTGGGGGCGTCGGAGGATCCGGACTTTACGAATATTTGCTTCCGGTTTGATCCCACCGGCGGTCTGAATCGCCTGTGTTACAGTCGGCAGTTCTGATGAGGTGGCTCTGGTATTGCCTAGGGTGCCTGCGTCTTGAATATCAGAGCTGCCAGGGCGAATGGTATGGGGGCCGGGGCGATATACTTGACCGATAATGGCAATATTAATGGGTTCTGAACGATCCGCAGAGAAACTGGCATTGCTGACTAATAAGGAGTTGTTGAAGTCAACTTCGGTGGTTGCGGGGATCAAAACGGTGTCTTTATCGCGCAATTCTAGGTTTTGGCTTAAGTCTCCTTCTTGAAGTAATTTCAGTAAATCGACGGTAATCAGTTGATCGGGGCCGTTGAGCTGTGGACGACGCACTTTAATTTGACTTAAGTCAGCCGATTGTGAGGTACCGCCAGCCAACTGGATCAGCTGAGTTACGGTGGGGATTTGATTGGGGGACTCTAGGGGATAGGTTCCAGGACGCCTGACTTCACCCGTGACGGCTAAGGTGACAACCCGAGGTCTAACTAGGACCATGGTGACGTAGGGGCGTCGATATAGGCGTGTGTACTGTAGTGAGATTTTTCGCTCCGCTTGACCAATCGATAGCCCCGCTACTTCAACTCGGCCAATCAGCGGTAGGCTGACGGTGCCATCTACCAGGACGGTGTAGTTGGTGGGGAAGAGATCCGTTTGGCCAAACATGGTGAGCTGAATTTCATCCCCTGGCCCTAAGATATACGCTTGTCGATTGGCGGTGGTGTCGCTAGGGGTAGTGACCTGTGCGGCGGGCGCTTGGGCCACAGTCAAGACATTGGTGGCCTCTTGGGATTCTTGTGGCGTTGACACCTGGGCGATAGCAGGGAGCGGCGACAAGGCAGTGGCAATGGTGAGCAGCGCTGCGGAATGAAGAGGGCGAAGCATAGTGAGTTGGAACCCTATAGTAATTTAAATACTTTGATGAAATGACAATTATAAACGATTGGCTATAAAGGACGTTTTATGGGTCTATATGTTTCTATGAGCCACTCATTGGGTATCAAAAATATTAGGTTTAGCTATTGGCCCTGGACCGTTAAAACGGCAAGGGTTGCCACCAGGGGGTGCATTTGCCCTCTTTTATCGAAGCACATGGTGTTCCATTCGCAGATTAGACTGTTGACAGTGTTTGTAATCAGCAAAGCGACTTTTCTGCATGGATATTAAACGTATCATTGAGCTACTTCGGCATGGGCAACCGGGTGACAAGATTCAGGTACAAGGTTGGGTGCGGACGAAGCGAGAGTTAAAAGACTTTGCTTTTCTAGATCTGAATGACGGTTCGTCGTTGCAGGGGCTGCAGGTGGTGATTAACCCTGATCTCCCTGATTATGACCAGACACTTAAGTTGCTGAACACGGGTTCTTCTGTATCGATTGCTGGGGAATTGGTTGCTTCTCAAGGGAAAAATCAGCGAATTGAACTGCAAGCGTCGACGGTCAAAATTTGGGGAACGGCAGATTTAGAAACATATCCCTTGCAAAAGAAGCGGCATTCCTTTGAGTTTTTGCGGACGATTGCGCATTTGCGATCGCGCACCAATACCCTCGGCGCTGTTTTTCGGGTTCGCAATGCCTGCTCAGCCGCCATTCATCAGTTTTTCCAAGATCAGGGATTTTTATGGATCCATACACCCATTATTACGGCCAGTGACTGTGAGGGGGCAGGAGAGCAACTAGCCGTGACGAGCCTCGATCTACAAAATGTCCCCTTAGCAGAAGACCAAACCGTTGATTACAGTCAAGATTTTTTTGGCAAACCCACCTATTTAACCGTCAGTGGCCAGTTAGAGGGAGAAATCATGGCCTCTGCCTTCTGCAATATCTACACCTTCGGTCCCACCTTCCGAGCAGAGAACTCCAATACCTCTAGACACTTAGCCGAATTTTGGATGGTAGAACCAGAAATGGCCTTTTGTGATTTGCAGGGGGATATGGATCTGGCAGAGGCATTTCTCAAACATATTTTTCAATCGGTTCTAGAACGCTGTCCAGAGGATTTCGAGTTCTTTAATCAGCGGATTGATCAATCGGTTTTGGCCACAGCAGACCAAATTATTAACAGCGAATTTGCCCGCATTACCTATACAGAAGCGATTGAACGTTTAGAAAAAGCCAGCAAAAAATTTGAATTCCCGGTTGAGTGGGGGTTGGATTTGCAATCCGAGCATGAGCGCTATTTATCAGAAGAGTTATTTAAGCGGCCTGTGATTGTCACGGATTACCCCAAGGAGATCAAAGCGTTTTATATGCGTCTCAATGACGATGATAAAACCGTGGCAGCGATGGATGTGCTAGTCCCTAAAATTGGCGAAATTATTGGAGGGGCTCAACGAGAAGAGCGCTTAGATCTATTGGAACAACGGATTCAAGCCCAAGGACTCCCCATGGAAGAGTATTGGTGGTATCTGGATCTGCGCCGCTATGGAACAGTCCCCCATGCTGGGTTTGGATTGGGGTTTGAACGACTCGTCCAGTTTATGACGGGAATGACCAATATCCGGGATGTGATTCCTTTTCCCCGGACTCCCTTAAACGCTGATTTTTAGGGAGTTTCAAACTTTTAAAAAAACGAGAGAGCCACTCTAGAGCGGCCCTCTCAGTCTTAGCTAAATTTCTTGATCAGTTTAGCGTCTGGATTCAAAGTTATTCAGCCACTTACGGACTTGCTCACCGGCAATATCCATGCCTCCGAAACCGAAAGCCAGTGCTAGTGCAACAGCGATGGCACCTAGCAATAGACCAAAGGCAAGATTAACAATATTGGTGGCAATTCCCATTTGCTGAAGGGCCATCGCAGACACTAAAGCAATAATGGCAACACGGGCGGCTTGAGCGACCAATCGAGCTTGGCCACCGCCAGAACTAGACACCATATTGAAGGTCAAATTGGCAAGATATAAACCAATACCGAAGACCAAGACACCCACTAATACTTGAGCCAAAACACGGAGTAGTTCTGTGATTACCCCAGTCAAAGGCCGAAACTGTAAAACATCTGTGGCAGGAATCAGGAAGACTAGAATGGTCCCCACTAATACAACCAAACCGGCAATCTCTGAAGGTGTTTTTCGAGTGGTCGTAACGGCACCTTCTTCAGAAAGGCTATCGGTGGGTTCTTGGGCAGCTTGTAACCCCAGGAGTTGAAAAATATTGTTGAAGCCAAAGTTGGCGAGTAGACCTGCAACCAAATCGCCAATGATTTTGCCGAGAATGTAGGCCACCCCTAAGATAACGGCTGCTGTAAAGATTCTAGGAATTGTTCTGAGCACATCCCGCAGCATTTCCACGGCAGGCTCAGAAATTGCGGCAATTCCCAAGGCTTGGAAGGCGGAGATGGCAAAGGGGATCAGAATGAAAACGTAGACGACGCTTCCTGCTAGGGAAGAGAGACTTTGGCCACCAATGGCTTGCGTTAACCCCAATTGCTGTCCCCATCGATCTGCGCCACTCGCCGTCAACAAATTGGTAACGATCATGCGGACAATGCGAGCCACAAACCAACCGGCAACCCCAATCAGAACGGCTCCCAAGACATTGGGCAGGACTGCCAAGATGTCTTGAACCATTGCCTGCACGGGCTGTAAGGGTCCCTGCAGTTTTAAGGTTTCTAAAACAGGCAATAGGAACAGCAGGAAAATAAACCAATAAATGGTATTGCCCAGGGTTTCACTAATCGAAACCGATGGTTGACTACCGGCACTACCTGTGGATGTATTTAAGCGCTCATCGACTGACAAGGATTGGAGCAGGCGTACCACTACCAATTTGGCAACGGTTGCAAGAACCCAGGCCACGCCCATTAAGACGATAGCCCCACCAATTTGGGGTAAATATCCAATCACCTTGTCGAGGAGATTGGTAAGGGGATCAGAAATGGATTTCAGCTGCAACGCCTGCAAAAAGCCGACGATGGCAAACAGCATGACGATCCAAAAAGCAATTGAGGCGATTAACTTCTCAACATTGGCCGCTGCCCGCGAGTCATCGGTGCCAGACAGCCAGCGGGCAAGGCGATTGTCAATATCTGTTTTAGAAAGCAGGGCTTGGACAAACCACTTGACGAAAAAGGCGACAATAACGCCAATAATCAGGAAGGCTGCCGCACCCAGTAGATTGGGAACTGATTTACCCAGTTCATTGGTGACCGTTTTTAGGACATCACCTGAGGGAGCTGACGCTTGACCTAATATAAAGTCCCCCCTGGGAACCGATGTGACCAATGCACTTGAGAGTGTATGTGTGAAGGCATCCATTGATTTCTAGCTCTAAGTCCGATATTTGCAATAGGAAACTAATAGGAAAATGATTTAAGAAAACTTCCTTTATGCCAGTTCATGTACAACGCGAATAGGGTTGGTATATCAATGCAAGCTATTTACATCAAACTATCAGGCTCACCATAGACCCTGGTGGGGCGAAGTAATCAAGTTTTAATAAAAGCTTTTGATCTAAATGGTGATTGTCTCGCCATTTTTTCGGTGAAATCCCTTGTCTACAGCGTTTTTAGGTAGGTAAAGCTAATTTTCTGATTTATAAAGAATAAGTAACAAAGCGGAAACTGCCTAGGGTTGTATCAGTTGTAAACAGGAGAATTTGGGACATTACAAGGTGGCTTAGAAGTCTCGTTGACCATACCCTGAAGCGCCCTTAGCCTAGAGACTTTTCATTAAACTTTAAGAATACAGATAGAAAAAGACTTTACTCATGCTCACCAAACAACTGGGACCTCATGGACCACACGTTTCTGCGATTGGGATTGGCACGTGGTCGTGGGGCGATCGTCTGTTCTGGGGATATGGCAGTCAGTATGGAGAAACCGAGGTTGCCGCAGCCTTCCAAGCTGCTGTTGCTGCGGGCATTACGCTCTTTGATACCGCTGAAATTTACGGATGGGGAGAATCAGAACGACTGTTAGGTCGGTTTCAGGCCGATCACCCGAGCTCCCTTTGTCTGGCCACCAAGTATGGCCCAGTGCCTTGGCGACTCACTCAAGACACGGTATTGAGAGCGATCCGAGATAGCTTGAGTCGCCTACAGACGGATACCATCGATTTATATCAGGTGCATTGGCCCTTTAGCTTCTTGATGAGTTACGAAACGCTATTTAAAGCATTAGCGACAGCAGTTCACCAGGGACTGATTCAAACGGTAGGGGTCAGCAACTACAGCGTTGATCAAATGCGAAAAGCCCATCAACTCTTGGCGCAGCAGGGGATACCACTGGCTGTAAATCAGGTGCGGTATTCCTTAATTACTCGGCAAATTGAGCGTCAGGGGCTAACCGCTGCGGCCCGAGACTTAAAGGTTACCCTTTTGGCGTACAGCCCCTTGGCCCAAGGATTACTGACGGGTAAATACAGTTCAGGACAGTCTCCTGCGGGTGCCCGAGCCTCAGATAGACGCTTTAAGCCCGACGGTCTACGCAAGCTGGCGCCGGTCACGAATCTCTTACAGAAATTGGCAATGGTTCATGATAAGACCATGGCCCAGGTGGCGTTGAACTGGTTGATCGCTCAAGAGGGTGTGATTCCCATCCCTGGGGCGAAGACAGCCCAGCAGGCGACGGAAAATGTGGGGGCATTAGGATGGTCACTGACGACGGACGAAGTGGCGGCGCTGTCTGAGGCCAGTCGTCCTTGGTTATAAAGTCTGTTTGTTCGACCGAAGAATGACGGCTTAGGCGGTTGAATGGTGATGGACTGCCTGCCGCAGATTACCTTGATGAGTGTCGAGCAGGGTTTGGCCTTGCTCAGGCGACAGTCCTGTCCAATGCACTAATAACGCTAATTTAACTTTGTGATCGCATCTCTCCAACAACACAGCGGCCTGCTCACGGGGGAGCTCGGTGAGGTCACAGATAATCCGTAAGGCTCGGTCTTCCAATTTACTGTTAGTCACGGATACATCCACCATCCGATTGCCATAGACTTTGCCGATCTGAACCATGGCCCCTGTGGAGATAATATTGAGGGCCAATTTAGTGACACTGCCCGCTTTGAGGCGGGTCGACCCTGCCAAAATTTCTGGCCCGACCAATAATCGCACGTCAATATCCACGTCTAACGCCACCTGATCGGCAGGGACACAGGCCATAAACACCGTGGTTGCTCCCCGTCGATGGGCCTCTTTCAGAGCACCGTGCACATAGGGGGTGGTGCCGCCAGCGGTAATGCCCACAACCACATCTAATTCGGAGATATGGCGATCTGCGATCGCAGTGACGCCATCCTCGGCTCGATCTTCCAATGCTTCTGAACTTCTGATAAGGGCTGCCTCTCCACCAGCCAAGATTCCCTGTACCATTTCCGGTGGCGTACAAAAGGTGGGCGGACATTCGGCTGCATCTAAAACACCCAGACGACCACTGGTGCCTGCCCCCACATAGAATAAGCGCCCTCCCTGTTGGAAGGCCGTAGCGGTTTTTTCAATGGCAGTGGCGAGGGGCTCGCGAGCAGCCGCGATCGCCTCTATCAGGTTCTGGTCCTCTTGATTAAATAAATCCACCAGCTCCAAGGCCGTGCGTTGATCGAGATTTTGGCTATTGGGATTAATCTGTTCCGTTAACAGATGTCCTCGTTGGTTCAAGGGCTGAGAATTAGACGTCAAGGCGATTACCTGAGATCGATACACAATTAATGGGTCAACTAGACCCCATTACCCTAACCCTTGAAGGAACATCCTGGAAGCCTTCTCACTCAAATTAAAAGGGGCTAGACGGTGGGCTAAATCCCTTAACCTCAACGTATGAGCAGTTCTTCCCTGTCTTTGTGTAAATAGAGTGGGGGCGTTATCAGCCTTTCACTGTTCTCTAGGTATCGCGTCCAGGTGTGTTAGGTTCAATGTTGAGATCAGCCTTGATCCGTTGTGCAGCCCTTGTTAGATAAAGATCTGACAGAAAAATGGCAGCTACTTTTGGTTTGTGTTGGATAGCAGCAGGGTGAATTGAAGTGAAAAGAGTGCTGATCATACTGGCAGGTCTCTTCTCCATAGGATTAGTGGTCACAGGGGGCGTGGTGGCATGGCACTGGACCTTTATTCAGCGAATACTCACCTATCCTGATCGGTCTGTAACGGATGCAGGATGGTACACCCCGATGGAGACCCTGCCGGGTGGGAACAGTCCTCCGATTCCGAAGGCCCGCCCACCCATTTCCCAGGCCGCGATCGATCAGATGACTCGCTATGCGGAAGACCATAAGTCCTCCGCATTCTTAGTGATGCATCAGGGCAAGATCGTCGTGGAAAAGTACTGGCGAGGCCATGACTCTAATGCCTATACCAATTCCATGTCTTTGGCGAAAACGGTTTTGTCTTTGCTGATTGGGATTGCGATCGCAGAAGGGGATATCCAGTCTGAACTCGACCCAGTGGCGAAGTATGTTCCTGAATGGGCGAAGGATGACCGGGCGAAAATCACGATTCAAGATTTACTGAAAATGCAGTCCGGCCTACGAGATTATGAGGCCACCAACGATCCCTTTTCGGATGTGGTTCAGATGTATCTGGGAACTGATGCCAAAGCTGCTGCACTAAAGGTCCCTGCCGTTTCTCCACCAGGTCAAGCCTTTGCCTATGTCAATGCCAATAGCCAAATTTTAGGGTTGGTGTTGGAGCGGGCCACGGGGCAACGTTATGGTCAATATTTGGCCACTAAGCTGTGGCAACCTATGGGTGCTCAGGAGGCGCAGCTATGGTTAGATCGACCGGAGGGCAATGCGAAACCGTTTTGCTGTTTGTTTGCGCGATCGCAAGATTGGCTCCGGGTGGGGCAACTCCTCCTCAATGCTGGCAAGGTGGACCAACAGCAACTGGTGCCTGCGAACTGGATTAAAAAGATGATTACGTCTGATGGTGTGGAACCGATCTATGGTTATCACATCTGGTTGAAGGCACGTACTGAAGGTGGGCCGGGATATCGAAAGATGTCAACGGAACCGTTCTTAGCGGACGATATGTTTTATCTGGATGGGTGGGGGCAGCAGCGAGTCTATGTGATGCCGTCTCAGGAGTTGGTTATTGTTCGGGTGGGAGACAAACCTGAGGATTGGGATGATGCGATGATTCCCAACCTCTTAATTCGTGATCTGCAAGCGGCGGATTAGATATTTGTTCTGGATGTGGTTCGTAGTTATAAACCGGATTAACCCCTGTCAATCCTGGGTTTGAGGTCGGCGCTGGCCCCATTTTTTGACTAAGATAGCGGCAATTTCCACCATATTGGGATCAAACGTATTGACGTAGCTGGCTAACCCTTGGTTCAAGGTTTGGGCACTGAGTTGAGCGAGGATATCTTCGGTCTCAGCAGAGGTGGACAGCATCTCCAGTAAACAGGCTTGAAACTCAGCGAGGTCTTGTTCTTGCATCTTTAACCTCCTCCTTCAGGGGCTGAACAACAACGATCGGTAATCTGGCGAATCTGGTCAAAGTCTTGCCTGAACTGATGTTGCTCTCTATCTGAGGTCAGTGTATCGCCCAGTCGTTCTAAAATAATCGCTTCCACCTGAGGACACTTTTGCAGGGCAACCTCTAGGAGTTTAAAGACGGCTGTAGGAACAGCGTGATCATGGGTATCTCGCCGAATTTGGTTAGAGCCATGTTGACTCCAGGATCCACCCGAAAGGTGCAGCTCTCGCACCCGTTCTAGGGGGTATAGGTTTAAGATTTCTGATGCAGATAGCTGGAAGTTATGCATCTGGCAGTAGAGATTATGCAAATCCAGCAGCAGAAAGCCATCCACAGGTGCTAAAAGCTGTTCTAAAAATTCGCCCTGTTGGTAAACATCCTGCAAGCCAAAGGCAAAGGCCAAGTTCTCTAAACCCACGGGCACTTGGGCAATCTCCGCGAATTGCTGGATGCGATCGCAACCTAGTTTCAGCGTTTCCGGCAATAAGGGCATCGGCAATGGCGCGCTGCGGGCAAAATTCCGAGTCGCCATCCAGCCAAAATGTTCGGAAATATGGCGATAGGCATAGTCTTGACATTCTGCCTGCAAACAAGCCAACCAATGCCGCCGATCGACCTGAGCAGAAAGCAGTGAGTAGCTGACCCCATGCCCTAGTAGGCGATTGCGCTGGCTAAACTGCCTCAAAACCGAGGGTAATGGCTCAGGCAACGACCTCCCTCCCCAACCCATATCAAAACTCCACTCCACCACCTCAACTACATCAGCCTCAAACAGAGGCTGAACCGCCTGCCAAAAGACGGGTTGGGGCATCAATGATAGACCAATCTGTGGTGTCATTGGCTTAGCCCATTCCGCACGGTGGGCAAGGATCATGGGGGAACTGGCGTGGATCAAAGGACGTTGAATGGGGGGGGATGGGTGAAATCGCTACATTAGGTTCCCCCTGCATCAGTGGGGGTTCTTGAGGTGGTGACTCAATCTGAATGATCTGCGTTTCTGACTGAGGGAGAGGGGACTGAAACCACCATTGAGCATCAGTAGGGCGAGTAGGGCGGGCTTGGACAATAAAATCGGTTAGGAAAAGGAAGCATACACTTAAACCAGCCGCAAGAGAAACTGTTTTCATGGAACGTCTAGCAATTTTTTGGGCAATTTCACGATACCCAAGAAATAAGGTGACTCAGGGCTGGGTTTCAAAAACAGAAACCCAGCCCTGGCAGTAACGGAGCGAGATTAGCCCATGCCGCAAGCTGGACAACCGCCTCCGGTGTGCCGAGGATCAGAGCCGGGTAAAGGATACGCTGCACCTGGTCCGGTAGGGAGGGACATGGCGGGCATTTCCATTGTTGGTGCCCCATAATTCTGCTGCGACCCATAATCCTGCTGCGATCCATCACTGCCGCAGAACATGCAACCGCCTGAAAGTTTCTCTTGCTGTTGTTCTGAGACGTCTGAAAATAACTGAGACATAGTCATAACCTCAATGACGATGAAAAATAACTGAAGCCCACAGACGACTAACGGTTTCAGTGCGCTGTTAGTTCGTCTGATATAGGCCAAAACGGTTTTTGAGCTGAAATCTGTAACGATAGAGAGCTGCTAAGGTATAGGCGGGACAAGCGTTTCTATTCCCCCAATATGCTTTGCCGCAATAGCAGCCCTTGGGTTGTCACTTACTTGGATTAGTCGACAACACCAAATTGCAGACTGAATGCACTAGTGTCGATTTCTTGATTAGCACCAGCGATGTTACCTGCAGCAGCAGAGCCACCAGGGCCAGAAGCGGCGACACCATTAGAACCCAACAACTCTGTATCAGAATAAAAAGTGGTTGCGTTCAAATTGAGCGTAGTGATAGCACCACCTGCAACGAGTTCTTGCTGTTGATCAGATAATTCAGTAAATAATTCAGACATAATGGATGACCTCAACTTTCACACAAGGATTTGGTTAACGTTCAAACTCATTGCGTTGTTTGAACTGTCTGCATTAGACCATTGGCGTTGGGAGGGATCAGTGATATGGAGCATCGGTGATGGTGATCTGTGACAGAGGAACGCTGTAAACCTGTGCCCACCTGATATCAGCGGACAGCAGAATACCTGCATCCCAGAGGAATGCCTCGTCAACGGTGGACTAGGGGAAATCATCAAACGCTTTGAGTAGAAATGCCATCGAGGGTGGAGTGTGCATTGACCGCCTTGGGAGCAATGTTGGTGGATCTGTTGTTTGCGATCGAACCCATTTCTCAGAGGTGGTGAACTCTCGCATCAATATGATCCAATAACCCATCAAGAGCCTTAAACTCAATCAACAGAAGTGCGATTCGCGCGAGCGACCATAACCCCCATCGTACCTATTCCTGATATCACTCCAAGCCCCCAGATCTGTTTAATCTGTCCTACAGTCCAAGATTGGGCATCAATCAGGAGTCCGATACCCAGCTCAACGGCCATCACTATCAGAAAAACGAACAGATTGAAATGAAGATCGAGAGGCATAGTGTTGGTTTGTGAGCATGTAAATGAGTGGGTGGTTTACTTCAGGCTAATTTTTAAGCCCTGTTCCTTCATCAGTAATAGCGCCTCTGCATTACCCCGAGCGTCATCCACCGGATGGTGAGTATGCGCCGTTTTCCGTAAGTGCTTGAAATTCGTGAAGGTGTCCTTGACCAACCCTTTGTACAGAGAACCGAGATTGGAAGACGTATAGCCGAAGGGATTATTGCCCAGGAAATGGTGAAAATACCAATTGATAAACTGCCAGTCGAACCCATTATTGTCCGCAATAAAAAACGGACGCCCCTTACTATTCTCGGCAATCCAGTCTGCAAACGCCTGCATCACCGTAGCTGGTTCCTCAAATCCCAGGACATCATCTCGACTGAAGCCACTAACTGCTAACGCTTCTGGAATCCACTGTTCAGAGATTGGCTTTAACTGCCCATAAAATGTTTTGGACAGCGTTGGCTCTACAATTACAGCTCCAAAACAAACCATCGAATAGTCGCCGGGAATAGGGCCATCAGACTCCACATCGACCATCACAACACTCATCACCATTCCTCGCCACAGAAACCTATCCAAGATAGCCTATCCAAGGTCTACTGGGCATACCTCTCCTCGCAGCTCTTCAAGACTCAGCAGGATTCAGGAAACTTTAATCTATGATTAATGAATCAAAATTGATATCAAGATATATTCAACACAGATAAAAATTCCTATAAATACCCACACCC
>NZ_JANQOY010000032.1 GCF_028285565.1 Acaryochloris sp. IP29b_bin.148 | reverse complement strand
CTTCTCAACGGTTTCCAGGAATCACGTTCTGTTGATTTTTAAGGACAAATCAGGGAAGTGGAGCAAAGACTTCGCCTCAGTCAGAATCACGGATTTGCGCCCCGCTGTTCGGCTTTGGCTGTGTTGCTAGGGGCAAGACTGTTGTGTGCTCCGACTGCTGGAGTTGGGAGTGAGCAGGGGTAAAGTTGTGCGAGATTACACCACTGTGCTGTTTTGAGCATAGAGGGGTAGTGTAATTCTAAAAGTTGAGCCGACACCTAATTGACTCACCAGATCAATTTTTCCTCGGTGGGCTTTTGTAAAAGCTTTAACAATCGCTAGTCCCAAGCCGGAACCGTCCGATTGGTGTTTGCCAACACGAGCAAAGCGGTCAAATATTCGCTGTTGATCCTCTGGAGAAATCCCTTTCCCTGTATCCCTCACCCAGAAAATGGCTTGGGTGAGGGTTTGTTTACAACCCAATTCAATGGTTCCCATGGGTGGGGTATGTTGGGCAGCATTTCTTAGAAGATTGAGTAAGGCTCCCGTCAGTCGCTGGCGATCACCCATCATTGAGCCAGAACATTCCAGGGTGACCTGCCAGTTGCGCTTTGCTACAGCTTGGGCTTTGGCATACAAATCGTAGATGAATTGTTTTAGATCAATCATTTCATATTGAAGGAAATCGGGGTGTGCTGACGTGGCTAGGGCAACCATGTCATTAACTAATCGCCCCATGCGATCCAATTCATCCAGCACTAACTCAATGGTTTCTTGCTGTTCCTGGGGGTCGCTCCCCATCAATTCTAAATGCCCTCGGATAATCGTAATGGGGGTACGGAGTTCATGACCCGCATCATTCACAAAACGTCGCTGGCTGTTAAACCCTTCCTGAAGTCTATCCATCATTTCATTAAAGGTTTGGGCCAAGTCTGACAATTCTCCTGATCCCTGTGGAGACAAACGCTGGGTTAAATCAGAACTATTGACTTTGCGAGCAGCAATTGCAAGCTCCCGAACAGGTTTGAGTAACCACCCTGTCGCGAACCAAGCTAACAGGAGGGAGATGCATACAACCCCTCCTTCAATCAAGGTAAAGGTATACACACTGGCTAACGATTCCTGTTGTTCTCCTGCCGTATCGTGGGCAAGAACCATAATTCCGAGTTGTTGACCATCAACGACCAGTGGTTCTGCTTTATAGAGAATGTTGCCCATATCAGTATCTGCAGTCTGCCATTCTCCTCGACTAAATTGAGTAACAGAGACCCATTGCTGATAGAGTTTAGACCCTGGCGACATCGGTTCAAGGAGTCGAGGGGGATTAGAACGGTATAGTTCTTGATCGATGATAAAGATGAAGAAGCTATCATCTTCAGGTATTTGATTCGATAAAAATTTGTCTGCGAAGTGTTTTAGATCTTGCTTTGTTTGATGAGGTTGCTGCTCCCAATCTGTGTAGGCGTCCAGGAAAACTTTTCTGGCTTGCTTCAAGTCACTCCGCACTCGTCGGGAGACCTGTTCTGTTACTAAAATCTGAAATAAAGGAATAGCTAGTCCTGTGAATAGACCTAGCAGGACAATGTACATCAGCAAGATGCGCGTCCGAGTTTGGCGAAAGAAATTGCCCCATAATGAGCGAGTGGGGAATACCACAGGATATTCTTGTCGCTTGGATTTTGCCATCACAAAGTCCTCGTCGAGATTGGGCCTTTAAGAGCACAAAAGAGCTACACCGTAGCACGACACATCTGGTGATTACGGACAAGAATCTACATCTTCGACCAAAGATTTTGCCTTTTAGAGCGAAGGTCGATACTCCAGCAGTAACGGAGTTGCGTTAAGGACATTTGACTCGACCTTAACTTAATCGAGCAATGAACAGCATGAGAATCTTCTCATTCCCTCTACAAACTCTATGCGGCCAATCGATATCCGACACCACGGACAGTCTCTATCAAGGCATTACCGAGCTTTTTACGCAGATAGCCCACATACACATCCACGATGTTGGAGCCTGGATCGTAGTCATATCCCCAAACGCGATCTAGGAGTTGCTGGCGACTGAGCACCTGACCTGGATGTTGAAAAAAAGTTTCTGCCAGAATAAACTCACGAGACGGGAGTTCAATCCACTGGTCATCGACTTTGGCTTTACGAGTCCGTAAATCTAGCATTACGTTGTGAGCCACCATCATCAGTGGTTGAGAGGCTGATTTATTGTTATCGGTTCTTAAGCGAACCCGTACCCTGGCAAGTAGCTCTTCAAACCGAAAAGGTTTAGTCATATAGTCATCTGCCCCACCCTCAAGGCCAGAAACCTTGTCTTGAATATCATCTCTGGCGGTCAAAATAAGAACGGGTAAGTTAGCCCCTTGTCCTCGCAAATCAGATAGAACCTCAAGTCCGTCTCTATCCGGTAATCCCAGGTCTAGTATTAAAAGATCAAATTCATCACTTATAGCGAGGGATAGGGCTGCATGCGCATCTCCGACAGTAGTAGTGGCATAACCGTGGCTCTTCAGACCTTTCTCAAGAAAGGCTGCGATGCGTGGTTCATCCTCCGTGATAAGAATATGGGCCATCAGTAATCAGCAGTGATACGGCAATAACTATAAAGACGGTAATGGTAACTGCACTAGTTCCTCTGAGCAGATTTGGGAAACAATCCAGCGCTGGGGAGTGCAGGCCCATCCTGCCTACTATCTTGGCTGGGGTCGGCTAAGCTGCCAGTTCTGTATATTCGGCTCACCCAACCAGTGGGCTTCCAATGCGGCCATCTCGCCAGAGCGCACTGAGCGACTTCACCAGTACGAACAAGAGTTCCAACACACCCTCGATAACAAGCTTTCCATCCCAGAGATGGCGGCTAGGGGCATAGTCTATGACGCCATTCACCAGAATCCTGACCAGCTCCGACTAGCCCTCAGCCAAGAATACACACTGCCAATCCTCGTTGATCCAAATGCCTGGACCCTGCCTGCGGGGGCATTTGGGGAGGACGCAGGACCGACTTAAGGAGAGAATCATGAAAACCTCTGCTTACCGCAAGTTCAACCGAGAGTACTGGAATCGTGTTGCATCTGAGCGCAAGCGACTCCACGTTAGTTTTCCTGGCAAAATCATTTCTCACATCCTCCAGTCTGGTGTCATTCTGCATGATCGGCAATACACCGTGGGGAAATACCTCGATACTCAAAGGTCTTCCTGGGTAATCCTGGACTGGCATCGGCATGGAGCGGTTGAGTGCCTATCCAACTCTCCAGACGCTATCGCAATGGAATTCATTGATCTAGCGGGTTCCAAACGAGCCTTTATTGCGACCCAAAAAGCTTGGGTCTAGCTAGGGCTGCTCAATCGTCCATCATCACAATTCATTTAAGGATTTCTGGTTATGACTCATCAGAAAACGTGCTTGTATTGCCTCAACTGTATTTATCTTTCCGGTAGTGCTGGCGGCCTGTATGAACCTCCTGAGCCAGATACCTGGGAATGTGAACTCGTCAATAAAAACACCGATCCCACTTACTTCGATCAGTTTCCAGAATTGGAAGAGACCATCGCCTCAACCTGTCAATACTTTCAGCCGCGCATGGTAGACAAGTGTAGGCATTGTGGCGAGGCAATCGATGTCCCTGAGTATAGGCATGAGTTTTGGGCACATGCAGCTTATTCAGGCGAAGGGTTTCCTGTTTGCAGTGAAGATTGCAGAAATGCCGCTACGGAGGAGGCGAAGCGCCAAGAGAAGAGGCTTTTAGAGGATGAGGAGAACGAGCTGAGAATCTTCCGTGAATTTGGTGGGTATTAAAGCTATGAGAAAGAAATCCTATATCACCGTCACCGACCAGTTTTGCGGCTGCGGTGGTTCAAGCAGTGGTGCTGCCCAAGCGGGCTGCGAGATTGTGATGGCGATTAACCATTGGGAACGTGCGGTCGAAACTCACAACACCAACTTCCCTGACACGGCTCATGATTGCCTAGACATCAGCGCTTGCGACCCTCGTCGCTATCCCAGCACGGATATTTTGCTGAGTTCGCCTGAATGCACGAACCACAGTTTAGCCAAAGGGAAAAAGCGCAAAAACCTGGGCCAAATGGATTTGTTCAACCCCCAGACCATTGACCCGGCTGAAAGTAGGAGTCGCGCCACACTCTGGGACATTGTTCGCTTCTCAGAGCTTCATCAGTACAACTTTGTCGTTGTGGAGAATGTTGTCGAGGTGCGCCACTGGATCTTGTTCGATAGCTGGTTGAATGCCATGCATACCTTGGGATACGACCATGAGGCTGTGTTCTTCAACAGCATGTTTGCTTCCTGTCCCCAGAGTAGAGACCGGGTATACATCGTTTTCTGGAGGCAGAACAACCCCAAACCCAACCTCAGCTTTACTCCTCTGGCTCACTGTTCCAAATGTGGCGAGGTCGAGGCCATTCAGTCCTGGAAAGACCCATTCAAAAAGTGGGGGCGCTACGGCAAGCGGAATCAATACGTATACCGCTGTCCCAGTTGTGCTCAGGTGGTGGAGCCGTTCTACACCCCAGCCTATACCGCAATCGACTGGAGCTATCCCAGTACCAAGGTGGGTGAACGCAAACGACCGCTAAGGCCAGCAACCCTAGAGCGAATTCGCAAAGGACTGGAGAAGTTCTGCTCTCCCGTTCTGGTAGAAACAGCTTACGGCAAAGACACGAGCAATCGCGTTCGGAGTGTGGATAGGGTTTTGCCCACCCAGACCGCCTGTCAAACAATGGCTTTAGCAACGCCGTTCATTGTGCGGAACTACACCGGGGCACAAGCTGCTGGCATTCATGACCCACTGCCCACAATCACCACAGTGGATCACAATTCCCTGGTTCAGCCCTTTCTTGCCAGCTATTACAGCGGCTCGGATCAGGTCTGTGGGATGGATGCTGCCATTCCCACTATCACTGCTGCTGATCGCCATGCCTTGGTGCAACCCGATTGCTCTATCTCTGTTGAAGACTGCTATTTTCGCATGTTGCAGCCCCATGAAATCCAGGCAGCAATGGCCTTTGCTCAAGATTACAAAGTTTTGGGAAATAAACGAGAGAAGGTCAAGCAGCTTGGTAATGCTGTCACCCCACCTGTGATGCAGATGATTTTGACTCGTTGCCTGGAATCCCTGTCAGTCCCCCATTTTTAAACCACAAAGCATTTCAGTTTCTAGCGAGATTTTGAAAACTTAGGAGGCACTTATGAACGCCTACACCCTTCTCTGGTGGCTGCTCTGGCAGTCCCTCTACTTCGGCATGTTTCTTTATTTCTTCCTCAGTGACGCCTTAAGGAGCCACCCATGAAAATCCCATCGCTCTCAAAGCAAATGAAAATCAATATTCGGAGGA
>NZ_JANQOY010000012.1 GCF_028285565.1 Acaryochloris sp. IP29b_bin.148 | reverse complement strand
TTCAAATACTTTGCCGATGCGCCGCCCCAACTCTTTTGCCAAGCTGAGGCCAAATCCCATGACCTTTAACTTACCGCCTCAGCTCAAAGATGTCGTGGCTAAGCAGCCTTATCCCCTGCTGTTTGCAACCATCAGTGGTGCCCACTTGTATGGGTTTCCCTCTGCGGATTCAGACTATGACTTGCGAGGCGTTCATATCCTGCCCCTCAAGGAAGTGATTGGTCTGCGGACGGGATCCGAAACTCGGGAATTTTCAGCCGATCAGGAAGGCATAGAGCTGGATCTAGTGACCCATGATGTCAAAAAATTTATGGGGTTACTGCTGAAGCGTAATGGCTATGTGCTAGAGCAACTCTACTCACCGCTGATTGTAGCGACGTCTCCTGAGCATGATGCATTGAAAGCGATCGCAACCCGATGCATCACCCGGCATCATAGCCATCACTACTTGGGATTTGCCCAGACCCAATGGCGGCTCTTCAGCAAAGAATCTCCGGCTCGGGTCAAGCCACTGCTTTATGTCTTTCGAGTCTTACTCACGGGAATTCACCTGATGCAGACGGGCGAAATTGAAGCCAATCTCAGACATTTGAACGAGAAATTTCAGTTGACCTATATCCCTGATTTAATCGCCCAAAAATCATCCGGCCCAGAACAGGCCGTGATTCAAGAGAGAGATCAGACCTTCTACCACCAAGAATACAGCCGTCTTTTGCAGTGCTTAGAAACCGCCAGCCAATCGAGCACGCTTCCTGACCGTCCCTCTGCTGCTCCTGATCTTCAACAGCTGTTGATCCAAACCCGTCTAGCCGCGACTTGATCGCTTGAAAGCAGCCAACAAGCCCAGTTGTCCCGTGAATCCATAGACAGCGAGGAAACCTCAATATGCACCGGCCCACGATTTTCCAAGAAGACAATCTTGATAAGCTTGTTGCCTTTATGCAAGCTCACAGCTTTGCAACGCTGGTGTCTACCGTGGAGGGAGTTCCCTTTGCTACCCATATTCCCCTGGTGGTCACAGAGTCAGACGGGGTGGTGACCCTAGTGGGGCATTTGGCTAAAGGGAATCCCCACTGGCAAGCCTTTGATATCGCTGAATCCCTGGCAATTTTTACGGGAGCCCATGCTTACATCTCTCCCACCTTGTATGAGAAATATGAGAGTGTGCCCACATGGAATTACATTGCGGTCCATGCTTACGGCACTCCTAAGATCATCACCTTCAAGGACGCCCCTGAGCAGATGGACCAGATGATTGACGAAATGGTAGATACCTACGAAGCCAGCTATAAATCTCAGTGGCACAGCTTATCTGGGGCATTTCGCACCGGCATGATGAAAGGCATCGTCGGCTTTAAGATGGCAGTGACTCGCCTAGAAGGCAAGTATAAGCTCAGCCAAAACCGGAGCTTAATTGAGCAGCACACCATCTCAGATGCACTGCTCCAAAGTGCTGATCCCAGTGCTCAAGGTGTGGGGCAGGAAATGCAGCAGAATCTTGAGTAAGCGCCATCACTCAAAGCTGCCTCTCGGAGTGGGCACATCACTCCAACGACAATGGATGGCATTGGAGCGATGGCGGGATTTAGGTGATTACCGTGGGCTGGTCACGGCCAGTCAAAGCGCGAATTTGAGCCACTTCATCTGCCAAGGTGATCAACGCAGCCAGAGCATCTTGCGGATCGAGGCCCTGCTTACTGACATCGGGTTCATAGCTTTCTAAATACACCCGCAACGTGGCTCCTTGGGTACCCGTCCCGGACAGTCGAAAGACAATACGAGAGCCATCTGTGAAGCCAATGCGGACCCCCTGCTTTTGGCTAACACTGCCATCCACCGGATCGGTGTAGCTAAAGTCATCCGCATAGTCCACGGTATATTGCCCCAGCTTTTGGCCCTTAAGCGTTGCGAGCTTACCCCGCAAATTCGCCATTAGGGTATTGGCTTTTTCCGAATCAACGGCTTCATAGTCATGGCGCGAGTAGTAATTACGGCCATATTCTTGCCAATGCTCTTTAACGATGTCTTCCACCGACTGCTGGCGCACAGCCAGAATATTCAGCCAGAACAACACCGCCCAGAGGCCATCTTTTTCTCGCACATGGTTCGAGCCAGTGCCAAAGCTCTCTTCACCACAGAGGGTGGCTTTGTCGGCATCTAAGAGATTGCCGAAGAACTTCCAGCCCGTGGGAGTTTCATAGCAGTCAAAGCCTAACTTTTTCGCCACGCGGTCCACCGCCTGGCTGGTGGGCATCGACCGGGCCACACCCGCTAAACCCTTCTGATACCCTGGCACGAGCTTCGCGTTAGCGGTCAAAATCGCCAGACTATCGCTGGGGGTCACAAAGAAGCGTTGTCCCAGAATCATGTTGCGATCGCCATCGCCATCCGAAGCTGCGCCAAAATTAGGTGCATTCTCCCCAAACAGTTGTTCCACCAATTCATGGGCATAGACCAAATTCGGATCGGGGTGACCACCGCCAAAATCTTCCAGAGGTTTACCATTCATCACACTATCTGCGCCTGCTCCTAGGCGATCGGCAAACAGGGCATGAGCATAGGGTCCAGTGACCGCATGCATAGAATCGACGATCAGACTAAATCCACCTGAAGTCAGGAGTTGACGGATGCGATCGAAATCAAATAACGACTCCATCAACTGGGCATAATCTTGAACAGCGTCAATCACCTCAACCGTCATCTCTCCCAGTTGAGAGGTTCCCAATTGATCGAGGTTGACATCCTCCGCCTCAGTGATCCGGTAGACATCAATTTCCTTACTGCGGGCATAAATGGCTTCGGTGACCTTCTCAGGCGCAGGACCACCATTACCGATGTTGTATTTAATGCCAAAATCACCGTCTGGGCCACCCGGATTATGGCTGGCGGATAAGACAATGCCCCCATAGGCCTTATTCTTACGAATCACACAGGAAACAGCAGGGGTCGACAGAATGCCGTTTTGGCCCACCAGCACCTTGCCAAAGCCGTTGGCTGCTGCCATTTTCAAAATCACTTGAATCGCATGGCGGTTATAGAAACGGCCGTCACCCCCCACCACCAAGGTCTGACCTTGGTAGTTCTCAAGGCTGTCGAAAATGGATTGGATAAAGTTCTCTAAGTAATGGAACTGTTGAAAAACCGTGACTTGTTTACGCAGTCCTGACGTTCCTGGTTTTTGGTCCGAAAACGGTTGGGTATAGACGGTATTGATACTCATGAATATTGGCACGAATGAGAGTTAATGAAATCTAGATAGCCACTGGATACAAGGGTAACCGTTGATTAGGATACCTTGGACTAGGTCAGTTTGACCCTTGGACTAGGCCAGTTTGACCTGATTGACGCAAGGACGTCCTGCCGCAAACTCTGCAATATTGTTCAAGGTAGTGTTGGCGATATTTTCTAGAGCATTACGCGTAAAGAAGGCTTGATGGGCTGTGATTAAAACGTTGGGAAAAGATTGTAGAAGCTGAAAGTGATCGTCCTGAATCACTGTGTCGGACAGATCCTCAAAAAATAGATTTTCCTCTTGCTCATACACATCAATGCCTAAATAGCCTACTTGCCCAGACTTAATTGCGTCGATCACAGCAGGCGTATCAATCAGTCCACCCCGGCTGGTGTTAATCAACATGGTCCCAGGCTGAAAAACCGCTAACGTCTCGGCATTGATAATGTGATGGGTTTCTGGCATCAGTGGGCAGTGCAAAGAAATAATTTTGGATTGAGCAATCAGATCCGCCAAGGCCACATAAGTTACCCCTAACTCCATACAGGCTGTATTCGGATAGGGATCGTAAGCCAACAATTGACACCCAAAGCCTTTCATAATTTGGGCAAAACATTGACCAATCTTGCCCGTCCCCACAATCCCTACCGGACAGTTATGCAGATCAAATCCCAGCAGTCCTTCCAAGGAAAAATTATCATCCCGCACCCGGTTATAGGCTCGATATAACTTACGATTGAGCATCAAAATCATGCCCACGGTATGCTCAGCCACGGAATAAGGCGAATAGGCAGGCACCCGCACAACGGTCAGACCAAGTTCTGCTGCTTTTGCTAAGTCGACATTATTGAATCCTGCCGATCGGAGTGCCACTAATTGTGTCCCCTGAGCTGCCAGAATTTCCAGAGCTTCTGCATCCAATCGATCGTTAATAAAGACACAAACCACCGGAAAGTCCTTTGCTAAAGACGCGGTGGTAGCTGTTAGGCGGGGCTCGAAGAAGGTCAGTTCATAATGGTGATCGGTATTGGCGGCATCCAGGAACTGTTGGTCATAGGTCTTGCTACTAAAAATGGCAACTTTCATTCGGGTCCCTCCCCGGGTAATGACGTGGATTGATGGTTGTGGTGCTTATGTGTAACTTAGCAACAGAAAAGCGCTAACAGGGTTAAGGCATTCATGTGCAACGACAAGGCATTGCGCCGTACACTGTGACGTATGACTTCTTCCGCACCTTCCCCACCCTCTTCTGGACAGCGAACTCCACAGGGCGATTGGCGACTGATCTTGAGGGTTGTTCCCTACGCCAAACAATATCGACGAGAACTCTTGACCGTGTTTAGTTTGTTAGTTCCGCTGTCGGTTGCAGGGGCCTTGCAACCGATTTTAGTGGGACAAGCGATTTCCGCTATTCGCAGTGAATCTCGCCTCTATGATGCTGTGGCTTGGGTGTTTAAGGGGTTGGACAATCTTCCCTGGCCCAATACCGTTAAGGGGTGGATTGCAGGATTTTCAACACTGATACAAGGCTTAACGCTGCCTGAAACCATCAACCTGTTAACGGTATTGCTATTACTAACGGTCGTGATCCGGTTTGGCTTGCAGTCCATTCAGGGATTTCTAGTACAGAAAATTGGTCAAGAGATTACGGCCGATATCCGCAACGATTTGTTCGCCCATGTATTGTCCCTCGCTGCTCGATTCTTTGATCGCACCCCCGTAGGACAACTGATTACCCGGCTCACCAGTGATGTGGAAGCCTTAGGAGATGTCTTTTCCACTGGAGCAGTGGGCATTGTCAGTGATTTATTTTCGATCTTGGTGATTGTCCTCTTTATGTTTTTGCAACAGTGGCAACTGGCGCTGATGCTATTGCTCTTGTTGCTGCCCATTTCAGGCTTAATCATTTTCTTTCAGTACCGCTACCGACGAGCTAACTATAAAGCCCGAGAGGAATTGTCAGCCCTCAATTCCAACTTACAAGAGAACATCATGGGTATTGGTATTGTCCAATTGTTTCGGCGAGAGTCTTACAATGCCGATTTGTTTCGCCAGATTAATCGACGATATGTAACGGCCATTGACCATACGATTTTTTATGATTCAGCAGTTTCTTCCACCTTGGAATGGATTGCCTTTATTGCAGTGGCGGGCGTGCTTTGGGTCGGTGGCATCCAGGTGATTGGTGAGGCGCTGACCCTCGGCACGCTGTCTACCTTTATTCTTTATTCTCAGCGGTTGTTTTTCCCACTGCAGCAGCTGGCTGAAAAGTTTACGGCCATTCAGGCCGGTTTTACGGCTGTGGAGCGGATCAATGATCTAATGAACCAGCCTGTGGAAATTCGTGATCCTGAACACCCGAGTTCCTTGCCAATCCACTCTGACCATAAACCGCTAGGGGAAGTTCGGTTTGCGGATGTCTCCTTTGCCTATAAAGAGAAGGATTGGGTGCTCAAAAATTTAGAGTTTTGTATTCACCCAGGTGAGAAAGTGGCCATTGTGGGACCCACCGGGGCTGGCAAAAGCTCGATTATTCGGTTGTTATGTCGTTTGTACGAAGCCTCAGAAGGCCAAATTCTTGTGGATGGTGTAGATGTCCGGGATTTGCCTCAGGCGGAGTTGCGACGTCATGTAGGAGTCATCCTCCAAGATGGCTTCTTGTTTGCAGGAGATGTGCAAAGCAACATCTCCCTAGGGGAAGAATATTCGCTAGAGGCCGTGAAGGCCGCTGCGGAGCAGATGAATGTGGCGCAATTTATTGAAGCTCTACCCGAGGGATATGGAACGATTCTGCGAGAGCGAGGCACAAATTTATCGGGTGGGCAAAAGCAGCTTTTGGCCTTTGCTAGAGCGGCCATTCGCAACCCCAGAATTCTAGTTCTAGACGAGGCAACAGCCAGTTTAGATGTGGGTACAGAAGCCGTTATTCAAGAGGCATTGGACCGCCTCTTAGTGGGGCGGACTGCTATTATCATTGCCCACCGACTCTCCACCATTCGGAATGTGGATCGCATTTTAGTCCTCAAACGAGGACATCTGGCTGAGTCAGGTAGCCATGACCAGCTGATGGCCCAGAATGGACTTTATGCCAGCTTGTATCGTTTGCAGTTGCTGGGTCAGCAAGTGTAGGTAGCCATTACAGCTTCCACGGCAGCCTGGGTAATTGGGGGGTTTGCAGAGGAAAGTAAGACGGAGGGAAATACAGCATTACCCCAAGTCGGATGTTCAATAATCCAGCATCCCCCAGTTTCGATTAGAGGATAGCCTAAACTGGCTTGGACAATCGCCACATCATCTAACCGGAGTGACCCCGGCTGGGACAGAATTGGGTAGCCCGTGCGGGGATCGAAAATCTCTGCCTGATACCCCTTATGCTGCAAGGACAAAACAATGTGTCTGCCAAATTGCACAGATTGTGCCCGTAACTGCTGTTTATGAAATTCTGTTTCTGTCGTTTTCTTTGCTAAGAGAACCGGGCAGTGTTGCAAGACGATGATGACAGACAAAACAGGCACTAGCCAGTCAGGGAGCAACTGGCAAACATTCGTGCTAATAAAATCGCTAGGAATGTGGACAGAATATTCGATGCCCATAGGAAAAAATGTGTGCATCATTTTTATTAGCATACTTCTAAAACTAACGTATTGGCGGCAAGGCTTTTATCCGTACGATTAATTCTAGAAATTGGCAGCTCTGCGAACTCATTCTTATCCACTAGATTGCCCTTTTAGATTGTCTTAAACAGATAACACAGAAGGGTCCAGGCAAAGATTTTATTTTCCAGGATTTACACAGTTCAAGAAAATGCTTCAGGCTGACTTCTCCCTAGGTGACGGTGGCGATAGGTGAGCGATTGAACCGAGGACAAAGCACAAATTCCCCACTGTCATCCCACACTGGATGGAGTTGAGAGAACCTATTAAGACTGCTCATTTTAGGGAGGGTTTGCTATCTTTGAAATAGTCAAAGGTCAACTAAAAACTCGTTTTTCTAAGCAAGGGGGATTCGTAGCATCGCTACGATAAAAGCTTGAGTCACTCCAACCCACCCACGGACAATGTCACCGCAGCTCTCCAACAAGATGTGAATCGCAGGTTAGTGGGTGAACGGTGGCGCATTGCTCAAGGATCGATCGTTGTCACCCTTGCGATCGCAGCAGCCATCTGGTCTCAGGTAGAATTTCCCCGGATTATGGCCTGGATCATTGGTTATGCCCTGTGGGTGGGCATTTCTTTCATCGCCTTTTCCGGTCGATTTTTGTTTCACTGGCGCGATCGCTATCAGACGCCCATTATCATTAACCTGATTAATGCCGGACGAGGCATTTGGATTTGTAGTAGTGCCTTCGTTAATTGGCAGGCTTTTGCGAATGGCGGACAGTTTTTTTGGACCTTAACGACCCTGTGGTCAATCACGATGGCCGGTGGCATGATTTTTATGACGGTTGCCAACGATTACTTTGTACATGGCATCCTGATCAGCGCCATTCTGTTCACAGCAGCCATCCACCAATGGCCGGTGTGTCTCTCGACCATGATGTTTTTGCTGATGGCGATGAAAGCCTTGAGAGAAGCCAGACAAACCCGCATGAACGAGGTGCAGTTGCGTGAAAAGCTGACTTACCAGGCTCGCATCGATAGTCTGACGGGGTTATTAAACCGGGTCGGTTTGCGAGAACAGTTTGATCGGCTCCCCCCAGGCCCCTTAGGGGCCTTGTTTGTGGATCTAGATCGATTCAAAGCCGTCAATGACCGTCTCGGCCACGCTGCAGGGGATGAATTACTGGGACAAGTCTCGCAACGGTTGAGCCAAATGTTCCAGACCCGCCCCCATATTTTGGCCCGGTTGGGAGGCGATGAGTTTTATATCGTGCTATCGGCGTGCCCCCTGCGAGATTTACTTGCGATCGCAGATCGCATCCTGCAGATCCTTGAACAGCCTTTTAAATTGGCAGCGGGGCAAGCCTATATTTCGGCCAGTATTGGCACGGCCAGCACCGAGGAGAATCGCATAGACCTAGAACAATTGATCCGTGAGTCCGATGAGGCGATGTACCGCGCCAAACAGGCTGGACGACGGCGCGTGGTCTACTATGATGAATCCCTACGTCAGGATGCACTGCAACGCTTGGACCTAGAAGGTCACCTCCGACAGGCAGTCGCAGAAGCACAAATTATCGCTTGGGGACAACCTATTATTGACTATCAGCAGTCCAGAATTGCCAATGTTGAACTCTTAGCGCGGTGGCAACTGAATCAGCAGCCCATTTCGCCCGAATTGTTTATCGGTGTAGCCGCTAATATTGGTCTCACTCAAGAGATTGCCAAAATCATGGTTAATCAAGCTCGGGATTGCTTACAGCAGTGGCAAGGACTACCGAGTCTCCAGGACACTTGCGTCACCATCAATATCGAATCGCAAGACTTGGTGGATGGGCTTATTGTCGATTACCTAGAAAACTTGGTGTTTGAGGCCCAAATCGATCCAGCTAAGCTGATTCTGGAAATTACGGAACGAGGCTTAATTGAAGCTGAATCCAAGGCCAGATTCCAAATTGATCGATTGCATCACTTAGGCGTTCGCGTTGCCATTGATGACTTTGGAGCCGGGTATTCTTCCTTGAAATCGGTGATGATGCTCCCCGTCGACCTGCTTAAGTTTGATCGGTCTCTGGTTGCCGCTGCGACTCAAGATCAACGGATGAAAAACGTGCTGGGCGCAATGGTGGAAATGGCGGATAGTTTTAAAATTGTGGTCATAGGGGAGGGGATTGAAACCGTTGAAGACATTGATGTGATGCAACACCTCAATATTCAGCTATTGCAAGGCTACTACTGCGCTAAACCCATGCCCTTAAAGAATTTTCCTCATTTTGCCCGCGATTACTCCCCTCATCCTTCATAGATCGCAACCCGCAGCGGTTGCCTCACCTTCCGAACCACGGTCAGTGAAGCCGCAATAGACGGGTTGCAACCCGAGTAAGCTGCAACTTAGCAGCTACTTATGAACAGCCCAAGGAGTCACGGGTATTCACTGCAGTCACTGGATTGACGCCACTGGCATTTTCACATAATGCCTTTACCTGATCCTTATCGATCACCGCAAAACTAAAGTCGGCATTGGTGACCGTTGCTCCCTGCAAGCTGGACTGCAACAGCATTGCCTCCGTAAAGATAGCACCACTCAGATCTGCACCCGAAAAGCTACTTAAATAAGCCATGCCACCCGTCATATCAGCGTTTTGCAAGTTGGCTCCACTTAAATCAACCCCATTGAAAACCACAGCAGTAAGGTCAGCCCCACTAAAATTGGCTCCGGCTAATTTATTATTACTAAACTCCGCTTCCCGCAGATCCTGACCTGAAAAATCTTGGGTGGCAATTTCCGCATCATCAATCGCGCGAGTTGCGGCAGAACTGGCAGCGTGAGCGGGCAAGGGCAGACACAACACGAGAGCTAAGAGGGTACTAAAAACGGCAGTGCAAATCCGAAGCATATAAACTCATCACAACATCGATAGAAGGACCGGAGCCATATAGACTCCTTTGACAAAACTTAATACAAATCGGTCCTTTTGGCACGCTGAAATATCGAGTTTCGGAAGAGACATTACAAACTGAGCCATTGCTCCCAGCAGCAAAGACAGAACGATACAGCGTTAAGTCGGGTGAAATTAGAGGGTCTTTCGACGCTAGTGGTTCCAATGGTTTCAATTGACGAGACTTTGCCCCGCCCGTTTAGTTATCCCACCCCCAGCCAACACCATGCCCAGATCAGGGAGGGAGGTAAATTGGCTAAAATCTGGAAGACAAGGCCGACAACGGCCAGCCGTAAACCTTCACCCCATCTTGACCCAATTGACAACATCCAACGACACTCTCCCTTCCTCTCCTGATTTGCGCAATGTTCTGACCACAGGCGTTCGTAAAACCACCCTAGAGAACGGTCTAACCATTCTGCTGAAAGCGGTGCATACGGCTCCTGTCGTCAGTGTGCAAGTGTGGTACCGCGTCGGGTCACGAAATGAAGTCCCAGGTTTGAATGGCATTACTCACCAACTTGAGCATTTGATGTTTAAGGGGACCCAATCCCGCCCGGTTCAGTTTGGCAAGCTCTTTAGTGCCTTGGGCAGTGCCTCCAATGCCTTTACGAGCTACGATATGACGGCCTACTACAACACCGTCGGCAGCGATAAGTTAGAAACCCTGCTGATCCTAGAAGCGGATCGGATGCAGAACGTATTGCTAACGGCAGATCAGTTGGCCAGCGAAAAACGGGTGGTGATTTCAGAATTGCAGGGCTATGAGAATAGCCCAGACTATCGCCTGAGTAAAGGGGTGATGCAGCAGGCCTTTCCCCACTCGAATTATGGGCTACCCGTGGGCGGGACCAAGGCTGATGTTGAACAGTTTACGCTGGCGCAGGTTCAGAACTATTACCAGACCTATTACCAGCCAAGTAATGCCACCTTAGTGATTACAGGTGATTTTGAACCCGCTCTGGTTTTGGAGCAAATTCAAACCTACTTCGGTCCGATTCCGAGCACGCCCGTGGCCACGGAGGCTAATCCCTATACTGTGACAGCCCCAACCTCTTCTGCTCCCCTGACCTTAAAAGAGCCTGGCAGTGCCGCCCTCTTTGATGCAGTGTATCCCCTGCCCGATGCCCAGCACCCTGATATCCCAGCACTGGAAATTCTAGATTCCATTTTATCGGCAGGACGTAACTCTCGCTTTTATCCCGCTTTAATCGAGTCTGGGTTGGCGACCCATGCGACTGCATACGTTGCGGCGCTGATGGATTCAGGCTGGTACAACATTTCCGTGACTGCAGCAGCTCCACTACCTGAGGTTGAACAGGTCGTAGAAGCTACCTTAGAACAACTCCGCAGCCAACCGATCGCAGCGGAAGAGCTGGAGCGGGCTAAAACCCAACTGAAAGCAGGCTTTATTCTCAGTAATCGGGAGATTGAGAACCAGGCCAGCCAGCTAGCCTATAACCAGATTGTCACGGGCGATCATTGCTTTAGCGATCGCTATCTGGCAGGTATTGAAGCTGTAACGCCGGAAGATGTGTTGCGGGTCGCTCAGACCTACCTGACACCGACTCAGCGAACCCTTGGTTTTTTTGAACCGACTCAGTTTGAGGGGCAACCCATCGGCGGGATTCCAGCCACCCAGACCACAGAAGACTTTACGCCCAGTGAGCCGGTCGATCCAGCCCAGGTGGCACGATATTTACCCGATCTGCCCCATGTAGAAGGCTCAGACACCCAAACCCTGCCTGAACGATTCCAGTTAGATAACGGCCTCACGGTATTGTTGCTGACCGATCACAGCACCCCCACCGTCACCCTGAGTGGGCTCCTGCGAGCGGGGAACGAGTGGGATTATCTGACCCTTGCGGGGGTCGCCAGCTTAACCGCAGACAACCTCATGAGTGGCACCACCCGTCAGGACGATCTGGCCCTGGCCAAAGCCCTAGAAGATCGCGGTGCTAGTTTAGATTTTCTGTCGCTGCGGGAAGGCGTCGATATTTCCGGCTATGCCCTATCGCCTGACCTACCCGTGATGCTGGAGACCCTGGCGGATGTCCTCCAACAGGCCACCTTTCCCCAACATCTGCTGGATTTATCCCGCCAGCGGATGCTCACCCATCTCCAGCTAGAGCTGGACGATCCGGGGTCCTTGGCCCGGCGGATGTTTCAGCAAAAAATTTATACCCAAAACCATCCTTTTCATGGGTTCCCAACGGCCAATAGTCTCAAGAATATTAGTCGCGAAGGCATCTTGCGGTTCTATCAACAGCACTATTGCCCAGCCAATCTCATTCTGACCTTAGTGGGGGATTTTGAAGTAGCGGCGGTGCGATCGCAGCTCGAACAAACCCTAGGAAAATGGCATAATCCCGAATCTCCCGCTGCTTTAAACTTCCCAGACCCCCAATTACCCAATACCATTCAGCGGTTCCAGGCACCGTTGCCGGGGAAAGCGCAAGTGGTGACCTATATGGGCTATCCCGGTATTGAGCGCCATCATCCCCTCTACTATGCCGCCATGTTGTTGAATCAGATTATCGGCGGCGACACCCTCTCCAGCCGCTTGGGGACAGAAATTCGCGATCGCCAAGGACTCACCTATGGCATTTATAGCTATTTTGCCGCAGGTCTCCATGCGGGGCCGTTTGCGATTCAAATGCAAACCTCCCCGGAGGATACCCAACAAGCTATTTCCAGCACGATTGCGTTGCTTAAACAGGTAAAAACAGAGGGAATTACAACATCGGAGTTACAAACGGCTCAACGGTCTATTCTTAATAGCTATCCCGTTGATTTGGCCGACCCCGATACCCTCGCCCAGCGATTACTGATGAATGAAGTGCTGGGATTGCCAATCGCTGAAATTCGTCAGCTTCCCCAACGTATTGCTGCCATCACTATGGCTGACATCGATCAGGCGATTCAATCGTTGATCCACCCTGATCGCTTAGTGATTGTGTCCGCTGGCCCGGTGGAGTAGGTCTCGGACCTCTTTTGTGAATTCTAACAAGCAGATGCGGTTTGCCAAGACTGTTGATCCGAGGGGCTGTATTGTTGCGCTGTTAGTATCGTGCGGCCTTGGGTGTCCTGGGTCCAGCCTTTGGCTTCAACGATCTCAGTGTCAGTCTCCTCCATTGTCCTTGAAGGCAGCGGTTCTGCATCACTAAGCGCTTGGGGGTCTGGCAATCGAGTGGCGCGCAAATCCTGCCAAAGGGCTAAGGATGAGAGATCCTCATTCGGCATCGTTGGCAAACCGCCTCGACCTGAATGTTTAAAGCTACTCCGATTGGCAAACCGGTTGGCTTGACATCCTCGGGATACGGCCTGGGGCGGTTCCACAGCCTCAGGCTGTTCAGACAAGTTGCGGCTGGGGTCCGCTTCGGGGGTATTGAGCGTAACCACACCATTTAATTGGGGATTATTTTGTGAAATCGCTGTAATGTCATTGAGAGGGGTGTTGCGATCTCGCACCGCAATCCCAAATAGTCCCTGCGTCGTAATGTTAATTTGTCCCCCTGGCCCATTCAGCGCATTGGCCGTGATATTACTATCTCCCTCTAGCGGCAACGCCACGATCAAATCAGCATTAATCCTGATATTGCCGCCTGCTTCTGTCCCCAGAGCATTGGTCGTAATATTGCTGCCATTGCTTAGGAGTAACCGTTGAGTCTCGATATTGATATTCCCCGCAGGGCTAGCAACCGCATTGCTGCTAATCCGCCCCTGGTTCTCTAGAATGACGGAATTGGCCTTTAAGCTAAAGGAACCCGTCTGGCCTTGGGCAATGCTACTCAGCTCAACTGATGCGCCATCTTGCAGCTTAAAGGTGCCCGTTTCGATCTGGATATCACCGGAATTACCTGGACCAAAGGTGCCCGAGTCAATCTGGCTCTCGATCTGCCCCGATCGACTTACCCCTGAAATCTCCACAGATTCAGTGGTATTGATCTTAATCGTGCCCCCTTGCCCCGCCCCAAAGGTACTGGCAGAGATTAAGCCCCCCTCTCGCAGAATCAGCTTGTTGGCCTGGAGAACCGTATTCAGGGCATTATTGTTACTAATCGAAGCCGTCACCAAGTTACTGGTAGAGTCTCCACTCTGGGTCGATCCGACAATTTCGACCGTTCCCGTTGCCTTAACGGTAATCGATCCCCCTGGACCCACATTGGAACCGGCCGCCAGACTCGCCCCGTTCCGAAGCGTTAAATCACGCGTTTGAATGGTGATATCACCACTGGCGCCGCTATTGGGAATAAACGCACTACGAGCATTAATTTGGCTGACGCTCGTTTGGTCGATCAGAAAATTGCGCGTCACAGGCTCAGTAAACGGAATTGCGCTGGGAGCAAAGTCCAAGAGGATCGTTTCCCCGACTACCTCAATCGATTGAGTCGCATCAATCGACAGATCGCCACCGTCACCTAAGCCATCCGTCGCGGCAGTAATATCAGCACCATCCGTCACCCGCAAGGTCCCCGTACGCACCCTAATATCACTGGCCTGCCCCATTCCTCTCGTTGTTGAAACGATCCTTGTTTTCTGGGGGAGCACAAAGCCCTGTCGAGCAAAAAAGGGATCGATGGGACCACTCGTAACGCGATTGCCCAATAGGTCGAGAGAGTCGGTTGCCTTGACCGTAATGGCCCCCCCATCTATATCCCCAAAGGTAATAGACTGGAGTCTGCTCCCCTCCGCTAGGGTGACGCGCCTGCCTTGAACATCAATATCGCCGCCGCCGATACCGCTCGTATCCACCACAGCCAAATTATCGATGCGAATATCACCAAACTGTTGAGCCGTATCATAGGTGATCTGGCTACGAGTCCCTGAGAGATCGAACTGAACCTGCTGATTGGCGCCCACCGCGCCCAGCTCAATACGACCGCCGGGGGCCGTCAGGTTACCCTCCACGTTGACCTGTCCACCCAGTAGGCTTAAGGTTTGACCGGGTTGCACAACGAGGCCAGGTTGCGATCGCACACTAATATTGCCGGGTTGCGCATCAAAGGCCAGTCCCACGGGTCTGCGAACAGATAACAAAGGAGCAGCTTGGGGGTCTGGCGTGGCACTAAAAACCGTGCCATCCGGGAATAAAAAGCGATTCGCCGTCGTCGCTAAAAACGAGCCACCCAGGTTGAGTTGGGCATTAGGGCCGAATAAGATGCCACTGGGATTGATTAAGAACAAATTGGCCGTGCCATTGGCTTGAATCACCCCATCTAAAGTCGACTGCTGCCCCCCTGTTACCCGTGCCAAGATATTGGTAATATCTGGGGCTTGGTCAAAGTTAGCCGTTGCACCTGTCGGCAGATCAAATTGTTGAAAACTATGAAACAGATTAGACCCGGCCTGCGTTCCACCTAGTATGCGAGTGGTGGTTCCCTCTGGACGGGCAATCGAATTATTCGGCAAAGTCGCATCTGGACGGATTTGAGCCGACGCTGAAGTCAACGGCAGTAATCCTCCCAAGATGCAGGCAGACGCGAATAATGTTTTTTGAGACGTTCGAACAATCAATCTAACCAAAGCAGTTGTCGGTAACAATGGGACTTTTCAATAAAGTTGCTTTTTAGCTTATCAAACTATAAGTAAAAGCATGAGGTACCCACTGTTTTAAACATTTCTCCTGGCTGGAATATTAAACTCAATCCCAATCCATGCTGACCTGGGTTAGACTCGGTCAGCAAGCGAATCCGCAATTGCATCCGGTAATTCTGCGCGGTTGAACAGGAAGTTAATCATAGCTTGCGCACTATCCAAAAGCTCAGGTGTCTCGTCAATTTTGTCCTGCAACTCTGATGCAAGAACCTTGATAAACGTCTTTGACGGCTGGTCTGGCGCTGTAAATTTACTCACAAACAGTTGACCTAACAGTAATACGGCATTATTCACCCCTTCCAGGGTTTGTAAAAGGGTCGCAACGGATGCCGAAGAAGCTTTTAATGTTGGGTCTTGTACGACTTGCGAATTCGATTTTCTTTGTTGATATACAGCAACGCCAGTATTGGCAATCTCAGTATGTTGCTCCGAGGGCAGGGTTTCGAGAATTCGATACTGGATATCTCTGAACCGTGAATGGTGTTCATCCCACATCAGATCAGAATCGCCATACCCGCAGGCTGACGCATACCCATCAATAGCATGGTGGATGTTTTGCAATGCGATCGCTGACAGCGAGGCGTCAAAAATCCTAATTCTGAACCGTTGCTTAGCAATCGCATCAAAACTGTCGTGAATCACCTGGGGAAAAACGTCTTCCTCAAAAAGCTTGTGCACTCGCTTCCTAAACTCTGGCGGTTCCACCTGGTCTAGGACGGCTTTGTAGTCTTCCTGAACGTCATAATCCACGCGGGAAGGAGGCGGTTCCAGTTTGGTTAACCAGGCGGTATGCAGCGTCGGTCCAACATTGAGCTCAGGATGCTGAAGACGATACAACGGCCCTTGACTCAGCTGGGCAGCATCAAAAATCCACAGCTCACTCACCTTGTGTGGCGCTGGGCGATTGGTTTCAAAGTGGTCCGTGGCAACCACCACACAAACCAGGTAGCCCTCTGTCGCGGACGGATCGCTCGCGTCCTGAGGAATAAATTGAGGCGAACTAGAATAATAGCCTGGCGGAAACGCATAGAAGTCTTCTAGCTCGATCTTGCCTGGATCACCAGTATTCTGGCTGACCCGTAGCAAGTTGGCAGGGCGACCGTCCTTGGCGATCTGGTTAATTTGCTGATCCATCACTTGTGGATCAATCTGATGTTTATAGAGATCCAGGTGATTGATCGTATGGTGATACGGCCAAGCCCCCCCACAATTCCAGTACACATCCGTTACCTGGTGTGAGGTTTGCTCATTGAAGGCAAAAAACGCCAAGAGTTGAAATTTATCATCTTCAATTAACGGCACTTGTTGCTGCCGTCCTGTTTTCATATCTAAGGTCCACAGGCCCAGATGATTCGGAGCCAGACTATTGGCTAGCGCCCCCGCTCGCGCCTGCAAGATGTCATTCATCTCCTCAGAGCAGGGTTGAGCGGAGTTGGTATCTGGAGAGTAGTTACAAACCGCCTGATCAATTTGATTAACGAATTCCGCGGGATCTGACCCTTGAATATGGCCGACATGCAACACAACTTGGTGGTCTGGATTGTCATAGCTCGCCAAGAAGTGGGCGGTTTCAGGTCTTAACCTAAAGTGCTTGGCCTTGACTTTAGGGGGATGAGAGCCTAACGTTCGGGCATAAGGATCTGCTTGATGAGCGACCTCTAAGGCCGCACGGGGAACCACATAGATGTCAGTGTAGGGCGATTGAGCATAGTTTAAGAATGAGAACAGAAACTGCAACTGTTTTCTCACTGTCTCCTTAGCGGTCTTTTTCCCCTCAGGCATGTCTTGTCCCTCAGGAACTTTCTCTTCAAAGTTAGGCAAGGGCGTGGCTGGGCGAGCGGTGGGTATAGGTAATCGCTCAGTCAACCTGGTAGCCAACTTCCTCACACTCACCGCACGATTGACAACCTCACGTAAATTTTGGGCGAGATCCTGAGGATTAAGCAGACTGGGTAAGACATCTGCAACCACAAACTTAAAACTAGAGTCGGAGATAATGATGTAATCCTTGGTGAGGGCCATTTGGTGGGCCGATTGCAAGATGGGGATGGGCCACCCCCGTTCATCCACGATTTCCCATTTATCTGAGGCTTGAATTTCGGTCTGCTGTCCTCGCCAGCGGTAGAGAAATAACCCATCTTTCCCGCCGATACCAAACGCACTCAAAATAGAAATAAAACAGTGCGCGATCCACAACACCAACCTTAAGAGACCTGCCAATAAACGGTCTAGAAGAGAGGGGTGAGGATCGGTTTGCTTTGCCTTTGCCAGTAGGTCCGCCCAGGTGGATACATCAGCGCGTTCTGCCTCGTGTTCTGCCTGCAGTAAGTCCAGAAACTGCAAAAACCCCTGAATAAAATAGGGAATAAGTCGTGGAATCTGGAGCATACTCTTCAAGGATTTCGTCCCATTCACCAGATAGACTGCATCCTCATGCTGATCATAAACAGGATGAGCCGTGGCCAGAATCATCGGAAACACTTGGGACAAGATCGGGAAGCCATCGGGCAGACTGGTCATATCAAAAACGGGTTTCCAGTCTTTATTCAAACCAACTGGCGCTAGTAATCCCAAAGAACACGGATCAATTTCATAGGGACGACCCGCATCCCAAGTTGCGAGCAGACGCTCACTCTCTCCTTGTTTAGGCTTTAAAGGGAGCCAAGCCGTGTTGAGATAATTGCGGCCCCCCAACTTCAAAGATAAACGGGTGAGGGCAGCATCTTTAAACATCACTTGCGTATAGTCCGGCCAGGCTTGATATTTGAGCTTTGTTTCTAGTGCTTCATCAGCATAATAATCAGGGGTTTTAACCAATCGGGTTGCTAAATGTGCCCACCCGGGTCTGTGGAGCGGGAGATAAGCGTTTTGACCAGAAACCGCACCTGTATGCTTGGCATGGCGGAGAGAGGTGTGAAAATCTAGACGGTACATCATGCCATCGCCGGAGTAAATATGCTGCCAGCCCTCTTGGTTGGGGTAATAAATTTTCTCAGACTTGTTGACCGGATGAGAGTCAAAAGAAGCAGCAGTACCGATGATAAAAACATGGCCTTTTAATGCCGGGGGCAGCGGTCCTTGATCCTCTGATTCCTGGGGGGAATGTCGCTGCCAATACTTAGGATCGAGGAAAGCAGAACTACTGGGATCAACGTTATCTGCTTGCAGCGCATCATTCTTTCTGGAAAAGATATTAAGACCCAGCGGTTGCTGATAATGTTCTTGGCGGCTAACCGATAAGAGGGCTCTAGGGAAATAAGGCCCTGCTGTGGTTTCGGTCGAAGCTAAAGGTTCACTCACACTAACGTCCCCTTGCACTGATGGGATGAATACTGCCGTTGAATGATTTAGGCAGGTACACTTTTCTATCGATACTTTGAGTTAGTTTTTCTAGTCTGAAATCAAAGCACTCAATGTTGTTTATGCTAATTTTTGACTGAATTAGAGTGAGTGGATGACCCTATTTTTTTTAACTTTGCGACAAAAATATGGGTTGGTTGAGCCAGCCATTCTTAATCCAAACTAATATGGGACCCCCAGGCATCTTGAGGCAGAAAGGTGCGATCGCACGCAATAGACGCTACCGGCTCCGTTAAGGTAAAGGTCCCCAACTCAATCCACTGCTTCAGTTCCAGCGCTACCTGCCGAGCCAGGGCCATACTGGCTAAGGGGGCAGACCGAACTTTAGTATTCTCTACCTTAATTTTTCCAGACTTCAGTTGGGCATAGCTGACTAAGCCAAAGGTAGGGCGTACGCGACGGGGAATTGAAAAATCAATAATGGGGGCCACTAAGTCCTCATCCGTGACTGCACAGCAGCGGACGACTTCTTCATCAATCACAGGTAAAGGAATGCCGACCCCCAGCATCAAGGAGGGGCCATACTGCTTGAAATAGCAGCCCCGCACCCATCGCGGCTCCATCTGCTTGGCATCTCCAATCAGTGCCAGGGTCGCCGCTGGGCCAATGGGAGTCTCGTTGGGCAACCGCTTTTGGAGTGGAAAATGCTGGGTGCCTTCCCAAGTGACATAGCCCACTCCCCCACCTAAAAAAATGCGAGTGCCTACGCCAATCAGCCGTAATTTGGGGTCATTGAGAAGGGGCGATAAGGCCCCCGGATTGGAGTAGATGGCATTCCCCAGGCGGGGTTGCAACGGCCCTAAATAGGTATACAGCAGATGATCACCGCCATTCACCCCCACAATAAAGTTTTGGTAAAGATTGCGGGGATTAAACAGATAAAACTGATTGATAGTCTCCTTGGTAATCATCGTGTCCAAGGTGGCCCGAGGATAGCAATCAGTCATTTGCCCCAACGCCCGTAGATGCACCGCTTTCCCAGCAATCAAATCCTCAATCACATGGCCGCCCCCTTGCATTTGGATATCTTCCGTTTCAAATAGCTCGGAGGGCTGCTTGCGATCCGGGGCTTGGGAAGCCCCTAAGTAAAGATCAACGGCCCCAAATCCTGAGTAGGCAGCCACTCCATCCAACCAGCATTGGCGAATTTTGATCGGTGGATCCGTATGTCCCAAGTTAAGAATGGCCCCAGAGGATTCCATCGGTTCAAAAGTACCCGTGGTAATCACATCAACAGCTTTGGCAGCTTTGGCAATCCCTATATCGGCCACTTTGGCTTTTAGTTCTTCTACCGTCCAAACCACGGCTTTGCCCGCCTCGATTTTGTCGTTAATCTCAGCAATCGTGCGCATAGGGGAGAGGGGAAGTCACGGACGGTTACAGCCTATCACTGCGGCTGAAGATTGGAGACTCACGCTAGGCTAAAGGCAGGCGGCGTTTCAAGAGGTTTTAACGATGGCTCAGATACAGAAAAGGCGATCGCAAAACGTTACGGGTGATGTGTACGTTGATAGTACTTGCATTGACTGTGATACCTGCCGATGGATGGCCCCCAATATTTTTCATCGGGATGGTAGTCAGTCCGCAGTCTTTGCCCAGCCCACGCACGAGAAAGCGCGATTGCATGCCTTACAAGCGTTACTCGCTTGCCCCACAGCTTCAATTGGCACTGTAGATAGACCCACGGAGATTCGACAGGTCCACCAAAGCCTACCCATTTTAATTGCCGAGAATGTCTATCACTGTGGCTACCATTCTGAAAAATCCTTTGGCGCTACCAGCTATTTTATTCAACGGGATCAGGGCAATGTTCTAGTGGATTCACCTCGATTTTCACCGCCCTTGGTGAAACAGCTAGAAGCGATGGGAGGTATCAAGTATATGTATCTCACCCATCGGGATGATGTGGCCGACCATGCCCAGTTCCAATCCCATTTTGGCTGTACGCGGATCTTGCACCAAGACGACATATCCACCGGAACCCAAGATGTGGAATTACAGATTGAAGGAACTGAACCTTATCCTTTGGCTCCAGACCTGCTAATTATTCCCGTACCGGGTCATAGCAAAGGCCATACGGTATTACTGCATAAAAACTTTCTATTTACAGGAGACCATTTGGCTTGGTCGGCAGGGGCTAAGCGCCTAGTGGGTTTTCGGCGCTATTGTTGGCACTCCTGGGATGAACAAATTCAATCGATGCGCAAACTCCTCAATTACAACTTTGAATGGATTTTGCCGGGGCATGGACGTCGATATCATGCCAGTTTGGATGAAATGCCTCAGCGGCTTCAGGATTGTATTGCCGAAATGCAAGCAGCTGCGTAAGCCATGGCCCTCACCCCCAGCCCCTCTCCCAGATTTGGGAGAGGGGAGCAAGAAATCACAAACATGCTGCATTGCTCCCCCTCGCCCAAGGTTGGGAGAGGGGGCCGGGGGGTGAGGGCCAAAATATCCTGCACCACTCATCACCCTTGACTTGATATATAGTGACAAATCGCCGCTCAAACCTCTTGAAGACTGGTTTCCACTGCAGCATTCTTAAAGTGGAGTACGGTAAGCTCATACTTCTCCAAATGCTCTGTTCTAGCCAAATCATAGTCCTGTTGCTGCTGATGAATTTCGCCATCAACCTCTACCACCAACCGGCAGGACGGACAATAAAAATCGACGATAAAGTGGCCAATAGGATGTTGTCGTCGCCAGCGAAGCCCCTTGAGCTGACGATTGCGCAAGGCCTTCCATAACAATGCTTCTGCTTCAGTTAGATGGTGACGAAGTTGGCGAGCCGCTCGCTCAACCTTAGGGATAGTACCTCGAATTCGGTTATTAGCCTTCGCCATCCACTGTCACGCTAAAAGCATCTTGCAACATTCTGTTCTCTAAAATCCCACTCAAACCCAGAAGAGAAGCATCAGAATCTTAGTTCCCCTATCTTATCCTTGCGCCCAAGGGCAGAACAGATTCAGTGAGATCGTTCCTGTTCAGTTTTTTTCAATTCAGCAATCAACCACCGAAAAGGGGCAGCCGTCCCTTGGGGATGCAACGTCACACTGGCCCCGAAAGAAATCAATGGAATTGCAGAGGTAAACCCGTGGGCGTTAATCTGATGACTGCGTAAATCCTGAACAAACGGTTGGAGCTGCTGCTTCAGTTGACCTCGATTCCGCTCTGTTGGCAATAAATCAAACTTGGTGAGGATAACGGCTAAAGGATAATGAGGGCGATTCGACTGGGACTGGGGCAGGAATTGCGCCAATTGCGCCATTACCGTTTCTACCTTTTTTTGATAGGAACGCTCCCTAACAAAGGCTGGGGCATCAATCAGTAAACAGCAAGCATGGGAACTCAATAGCAATAATTGCAAATCAGCATTATTGGGCTGGTAAAATTCCCCCGGCATATCCCACCAATGCAAATGGCAACGCGTTTTCATCCCGCATAACGTTCGAGTTTTAACACTAAAATTAAAATCTGTAATTTTCAGAGTTGGCGGTGGATACTGTTGGGTTTGAGAAATATGGTGCAACAATCGATCCATCTTCTCCTGAGACGCAGGATCTTGGCACTCCAGCCATTCTTGGTGCAGTCGGGCCTGTTTACGGTTGAAGTGCAAAGAGGTATAGCTCCCTGCCAGAAAAACAGTTTTCCCAGCCCCCCGAAACCCAATACTCAAGATGTTGTAAGTAGGAGGGGGTTGCCTCGAAAAAAATTGGGCTAAGCGTTGCATTGTTGAGGCTAGGTCAGTGTCGCCAATATAGTGTTCCAGTCAAGGGTGCTAGGTCGAGGCCCCTCACTCATTATTTCAAAAATTTTATTATCCATGAGAGAATTTTGCAGACAGGCTACACAGGCAGCAGCCAAATCAATCCGACTGGTTTCTCCTGACAGCTGATCTCCTGTACCCACAACAATACCCAATTGACTTTCCGTCTTGGCTTTTAGCAGCGTATTCAAATCATAGGAGGTATAGGGGCCATCAATTAGGCGACCAGGACGCACAATCGTATAGGGCAAGCCCGAATTACGAAGAGCCGTTTCACCCACCAGCTTGGCATCCAACACCCCAAAAGTATTAAGAATACTGAAGGGCAGCTTATCTTTGCGCTCAATGCCACAGGCAGACACCAGCAGAAACCGCTTCAGATCCTGAGGCGCAGCATCAACCAAATTCTGTCCCCCCACTGCGTCTACTTTCTCCGGGCTATTGTCTGCCTGGGCTCGGCAATAACTGGGTCGGGCATATCGCTTAAACCATTCCCACCGAGTTGAGGCTGCTCGAAATTCCCACCGAGCCGTGGGGAAAGCCGTGCTACCCGTGCAGGAAATAATATGAGTTACACCGGGCATCGCCGCTGGTAAGGTGTCTGCTTCTCGGGTGTCTCCCACCACAACATCGACTTGCTCGGCAAACATCTGCCGAGCCTTGTCTTCACTGCGGGCTAGGATACGCACCTTGATGTTTTGAGCCAGAAGCTCTCCCACCGTCAACTGCCCCACACCGCCTGTGGCACCCACCACTAAAACCAGATCAGAATCAGGATTTAATTCACCAGAATGCGACATGCTAGGGCCAAACCAATCAAGACATCCCCTTCAGCATAGCGTTGCTCCACTCTCCCTCAGCTAATTTAGGCAGCTAAGTCGGGGAAGACTTGCTGAACGGCAGGGTGAACCAAACGCTGTTGATAAACATTCAATCCCTTTTGCAAAGCAACATCCTGCTCTAGGGCCTGTAAGCCATCCTTTGCCAGCTTGGCAACAAACGGGAAGGTACTGTGATTTAAGGCTTGGGTCGCTGTCCACGGCACTGCCCCTGGCATATTGGGAACGCCATAATGGAGAACTCCTTCGGCTTCATAAACGGGATCGGTGTGGGAGGTCGTGTGTAGGGTTTCAATGCAGCCACCCTGATCGACGGCCACATCCACAATCACCGAACCCGGCATCATTGTTTGGACCAGTGAACGGGAGACTAATATGGGTGCCCGCTTACCCGGGACTAATACCGCTCCGACTAACAAATCCGCCGTGGGCAGCACCTGTTCTAAATGCCGAGGATTGCTGTAGAGCAACTCTACCCGAGAGCCAAACAGGGTCTCTAAATAAGACAACCGCTCCACATTAATATCCAAAATCGTGACTTGAGCCCCCATGCCCACGGCGATGCGAGCCGCTTCGGTGCCCACGACTCCGCCGCCCAGAATCACCACTTTGCCAGGTTTAACCCCGGGAATTCCCCCGAGTAAGACACCTCGTCCGCCTTGCTGCCGCTCTAGAAACCGTGCGCCAAATTGAATGGAGAGGCGACCCGCGATTACACTCATGGGGGTGAGTAAGGGGAGGGAAATCCGATCGGGCAAGGTCACTTCTACGGTTTCATAGGCGATCGCACTGACATTGGCTTGCATTAACTGCTCCGTCAAGGTGCGATCGGCCGCCAAGTGCAGATAGGTAAATAGGAGTTGCCCCGACTGCAGCAAACCATATTCTGCGGGCAAAGGCTCTTTAACTTTGACGACTAACTCACGGCTCCAAGCTTGCTCGGCGCTGGTGACGATCTTGGCCCCTGCTTGCAGGTAATCTTGATCGGGGAAGCCTGCCCCTATCCCAGCGCTGGTCTCGACAAAAACTTGATGACCTTGTTGACTTAACGCTTGCACGCTAGCGGGGCTCAGACCAACCCGAAATTCTTGATCTTTGATTTCCTTCGGCACACCAACTTCCATTCCCCACCTCATTAACCGCCTATCTAAAGGGTAGACGATGCAACTGGGAAAAACAGCTGTTTAAACACCGAGAATCGCGAACAATCCCAATAATCAATATGGCTACAGACTAAGCCAGCCTCGTTGAGCTTCAGTTCGCTACGCCCCGTAATGGCCATCTGTGGTTTCCAGGGGAAGGGCGCTTGCCAATACAAGGTCCAACGGGTGTTAATCTCGTTGTCTTGTTGCTCAATCCCATGCACTTCCATGCGGGTGTTGATAAACCACTTCTGGATAAAGCCAATCATGTCCCGATACTTGGCAACACCACGAAACTGGTTGAGGGGATCCTTGAAGTAGACATCCTCTGCATACAGGTCAAAAGACTGGTTTTCAGGGAAACGGTCGTAGTCTGCTTGCAGTCGCTCCAGAATCGTCATGGTCGTCCCTCATACCTCTACTCGAACCGTAACTTATATTCGATACGCTTGGGCAAACCGAGGAATATCCGCTAAATCTGGATAAATTTGGATCTGTTCATATTGGCCTTGGTTTATAAGGAGTGCCTCAACCGCTTTATCTTGACCAGACATCATCTCTAGGAGCAACACACCACCAGGTTGGAGGTATTGAGGTGCGATCGCAACAATCTCCCGCATCGCCTCTAACCCATCTGTGCCGCCATCCAACGCCAAATGCGGTTCATACTCAAACACTTCAGGTTGCAGAGTCGGCAAAACCGCCGTGGGGATATAGGGTGGATTACTAACAATCCCAGAGAACTGGCTTTCTAGACCGACTAAAGGTTGAAACCACTCCCCCAAATGAAAGTGAATTTGCTGGTCTAGGCCATAGGTTTGGCTATTGCGTTGGGCCATCGCTAGGGCTGCTTGACTACAGTCCACGGTATGAACCGTCGCTTGCGGAAAAGCCATTGCTAGCCCTAAGGAAATGGCTCCACTCCCCGTACCCAGATCGGCCCATAAATTGGCTTCTTGAAGACGAGCAGAGTTGTGAGCGGCATCCATTGCCAAATCAATTAGCAATTCCGTTTCCGGGCGAGGGATTAAAACATCCTTCGACACCTGTAAATGAAACTGACGCCAATGGGCCGTTCCCGTCAGATGCTGAACGGGCCTATTTTCTGCCAGCCGTTGCTGCCAGAGCTGCTGCAGTTCTGTTAAGGGCATCTGCAACTGAATCTGCTGAGACTCAGAAGGGGTCAATCTTAAATCCAGAGGTTCCAACTCTGAAACCTCTAGTAAAAGCCAATCCAGTTCCTGCTTTAAATCAACACGCGATCGCAACTGCTCTTGAGACAGATCTGCGATCGCGTGTTGGTACCACTGCCAAAGCCTCTGACCCGAGACTTGGAACCTGTTATTTAGATTCAGGCTTTTCTGGGGCTGCACTGGGTTGCTGGGGTTGAGTACCACTTCCCTTCTGCTGGTTAACCGCGTATTGCAAGGAGTCTAGATCAGGCACAAACTCAATTTGCTGTACGGAGGTTTGATCCGCCTTGAGTAGAAATCCCAGCATATTATTCAGGGACGTGACCTGAATTGCAGCTGTTGGACCTAGTTTTTGGTCACTTTTCTTGAAATTATTCACCATGTTTTGCGCGTCTTGTTGGCGGAAGAAGACGGGCATGACCGACTTTTTATCTTTTTCAATAAATAAGGGCTTTTTCTCCTTCTCTTCGCCGAAAACGGCAAAAAACATAGGCACGCCATTAAACTGCTTCACCTCTTGCCCACTTTCTTTCAAAATGGTCATGGCAAAATCAATTTGCTCTTGGGTCGGAATAAATTGAAAGACAAGCTCATTCTGCTTATCTTTATTTTGCTTCGCAATTTCAAGCGCACCTTTAAGGGAGAAAACCGTGACTTTAGCCGATTTACCCAGTTCTGGTTTTTGCTTTTTTAGGTTAGTGACCGCATTCTGAGCATCTGTATGGCTCATATAGAAGGGGGCCAATTGCAGCTTCTTGGACTTGTCCTTGGGATTAGGGACAACCGCTAGTAATGGCTCTCCTTGCTCACCCGTCACCATAAACGTGGGAATATTTTCTAAGCGCTTAACTGCCTCAGCTTCGGGAATTGCGATCGCAGCCGATTGTCGCACGAGCGAGGTACTGACAAAGCCACCTCCAGCCAGGCTAAAGATCAGGCCCCAGCGAATTAATCCTTTCATAGCTCCTCTTTATAAATAGCTCAGCAAATTTGACATTGAAATCCAAGCAAACCCGACGTTAGTGACCTCAAGCGATTGCAGATATGCGTTGAGGATGCACTAAGTAAAGTTAAACCTTAACATCGATCACTTTTCTGTCAAGTTATGCGTTGAAATGACGGACATCATTATCTCTGCGTTATCTATACTAAGACGGCTGAAACGATCCCATGTTCCAGCCGCAAAGGTCCAATCTTAAGGACAAAGACGAGATATTAATTCAACGCGAGAGACTTAACCGGTGCAGGATCTTTACCCAAGAATTTTTGCCACAGTTGGGCTAACTGTTGAGCATCCTCCTCTCTGCCCTCAGCCACTTGATACATCCGTCGAGGCCGACCGCGGCCCGACTCATTTTGCCAGTATCCACTCAACATCTGCTCATCAATCAGAAAGTTGAGCGCTGCATACAGGACGGTATCAGAGATCCGATAGGGTGGATAATTGGCACGAATATGTTTGAGGAGGGCCGTGCCATAGGTATCCCCTTCATCAATTAAGACAGATAGGATGTAGCAAACAGCTACTTCCTTGGTGATGTATATCGGGGGAGGGTTCTTGAAATATTGATAGATATCTTGGACATTCATAGTCATACCCCTTGGTCTGTATAGGACATGTAACGGACTCACCAATCGTCAGATCAAATGGAGAGAAGCGTTTTCCTTTAGTGCTGACCTCAAAATGATGCAAATTTTTATCACTCCTCCTAGCCTAACAAATATATTCAGGGGATAAAATTAGAATTTTCTTAGGGAATCAGGAAATCATAACTTGATTTCCGCGAGGCAAGATGTATTGAAGGTCTCTATTTATTTTTGTAAATGAAATTTTACTAAAACTATCGTTCTCTTAAATATGAGACTGCTGAAATCGCTCAAACACGGTGCGTCATGCAAGAAGAATAGCTTTACCTATCAACTTTTATAGTCAGGAATAGTAATCGTTAATAACACTAAAATAACAGTTTACTTATCGATCCAAGAGGCATCCTGAATCGTCTGAGATTACATACTTGATTATCACAGCATACTCAGTTGCAAAGTTAGGGTAGAAAGATACGTGTTGATGGCCTAACCCAGCTCGGCTATCCCGCTGAATACGCTACTCCATAAACATCGGAGCTTCAGGTGAGATCCAAAGCTCCGACAGCCTGGGCATTTTACTGAACACCAGGAGGAGAATTAACTTTTAGATGATGGCAGCCCGGACGAACGGATGTTGCTCTGATGGCAGCCCCATTCGGACCACAGGCCACTAGCTTAATCCCGTCTGCATCATCACTCCCTTCAACTCCACCGATGTTGGTATCTGATTCTGTCGCATCAGCAGGAGCAGTGCTATCAGGCGTAATGGTCTCCTCGGGTGAAGCGGCGTCTGGCTGAGATTCAGGCGTCATCGTCTCATCTGGAGAAGGAGACAGGGTCCCGTCGGGACTTGCGGGTATAGAGTCAGGGCTAGACTGCGCCAACACGGTAGACGTGGATAACAGTAAGGACAACCCTAAACTGACCGCAGTCAGTGTTTTGATATTCATATTTGCTGATCCTCCATAGGATGAATCAATAAAAAACTGTGTACGAAGATACAAAAATTCAGTGAAAATGTGGTGAACAGCGCTAGATGCAGTTTTTTGTCTTCAGCGAGAGGGAATCACAGCCAGGCGCTTGGCTAACGCTTGATAAAGCTTTGTAGCAGGAATAGAGGAACGAGAAGCGAGTCCACTAAGCTTGATAGTACCTTTCCTGAGCAATCAGTCAGTTTACTAAGAGATGATAAGGAAGGTTGGCCATGATACATCAACGTCTATTTTCGTGGAGCCTATTCGGCGTTTATGCTGTGCTGGCAGGCTGCCAGTTGGCTCCTCAGTCGACAGAAGAAGATACACTCAAAATTGGCACTTTGTTACCGATTACAGGTGATTTGTCTCAGTATGGAACGCCCATGCAAGAGACCGCTAATTTACTGGTCAAAACCGTTAATGCTTGCGATGGCGTCTTGGGTAAACCCGTGACGTTAGTCAGTGCAGATACCCAGACAGATCCAGCCCAAGGCACGCAAGCTATGACTAAGTTAGCAGAAGCCGATCGGGTGGTGGGCGTGATCGGAGCGGCCTCTAGCGCATCCACCAGTGCCGCGCTTCCCATTGCTGTGCGCAATCAAGTGGTGCAAATTTCACCCGCTAGCACCAGTCCCGTCTTTACAGAGCGGGCCGAAAAAGGAGAATTTAAAGGATTTTGGGCTCGCACTGCCCCCCCTGATACCTTTCAAAGTCAGGCTTTAGCCCAACTGGCCCATCAAAAAGGGTTCAAGACCGTCGCCATTCTGGCGATTAATAATGACTATGGCAATGGATTAGTGAGTGCCTTTATCCCAGCCTTCAAGGCGTTAGGGGGCACCGTTGCCAATGAAACCCGCCCCACCTTCTACGACCCCAATACGTCTACCTTCGACTCAGAGGTGAATCAGGTGTTTAAAGGGCAACCCGATGCCGTGTTGCTCGTTGCCTATCCCGAAACAGGCAGTTTAATTCTCAAGTCAGCCCAAGAGCTGGGCAAATTAGGCGGCAAAACCCAGCTGATTGCCACGGACGGCATGAAAGAAGCCAATATTGCCAACTTGGTGGGCAAAGACGCCCAAGGGAAATTTATTGTAACCGGCATGCTAGGCACAGCATCGAGTGCGGGTGGCCCGGCCTTGAATGCCTTCCAAGCCCGCTATCGAGAGGCCTTCAAACGAGACCCCAGTGTGTATGACCCCAATACCTGGGATGCTGCAGCACTTTTAGTCCTAGCGGCTGAAGCTGCAAAAAAAAATACTGGTCCTGATATTCGTGATCAGCTACAAACCGTCGCCAATGCACCTGGACAAGAAGTGACCGATGTCTGTGAGGCTTTAGCCCTACTCCGCGAAGGCAAGGCTATCAACTACCAAGGCGCTAGCGGCACGGTCGATCTCAATCCCCAAGGAGATGTGACGGGCAGCTATGATGTCTGGACCATCGATCAGCAAGGCCAACTGCAAGTCCAAGACACCCTTGAAATTGCTGGCACTGAATCCTCTAAGGAACCGAAATAGTAGCCGTTTGAGTTCAGGGTGATTGCCCCATTGCAGTTCAAGGTTCGTTGTTCAATCTATGGGGCATATCCAGCACCAGAATTGAGCATAGCGTTAAGGAGAAGAATGGGTGATCTGGAGTTTGTCTTGCAACTCCGTTTTGATGCGGTTCAGGATAGTGGTTTGGTCTAAGGAGGAGAGAATTTCGTTCACCACTGTTTTAGGCCCCTGAGGCCCCCAAGACGCTCCATTAACCAAATACCGTTTCGTTACCTCACCAATGCCATAGGAGGATACTCCTGCTACCGCAGCTTGCGATACGGCAACCGAAACATAGGGTAAAAGAGAGGCTCCCCCCGTTGCGGGTGCAGCCATACTCAGTAGACCTTTGAGGGAGCTGAGACCTAAGGTGGTCAATAATTCAGTTGCCCCCACGCCACCCATGGTCAGGGCGATTTTCCGTAATAAATCAACGGCTCCTTTTTGGGTCATGGAAATCCCGTAGAGCTTAGACAAGGTCAAGATCATGGCAATATCGATGGCCGCACTACTCAGGACATCAACCACGGTGACTGGGTTAAGTGCAATCGCCACGGCTTTGGCCATTACCCCCCGCCAAATGATTTGGTTGGCACTGCGATCGCGAATCTGCATCTTCCGTTCAATCAGTTGCTCGTTGATATCATCGGCATAGAGCATCGTGTTCAGGGCGACTAAGGATTTACCTTCTCGCTCCAGTACTTCTAAAATTTTTAGCTTTAGATCTTGAACTTGGGGTGGCCCTGGTACCAGTTCAGCCCCCAAGCGGCCATCGGGATATTGAATTGCTTGCGCCACCAGCGGCGCTGCCGAAGCCATTACAATCTCATCCGCAGAGAGCAGTTCTCGCACGCGCTCATCCCGAATTTTTTCATAAATAGCATTGCGATCCGCTTCCGGGTATTGGTCCACCTTATTAAACACCAGCAGGATTGGTTTGCTAGCCTGCCGTAATGCTGCTAGGGCCTCAAATTCTACCTTGGTGATATCTCCGGCAATCACAAACAAAATCAAATCTGCCTGCTGAGCAATCTGGCGAGCCAATCGCTCTCGGACTTCACCATCCACTTCATCAATACCGGGGGTATCAATCAATTCAATCCGGGATTGCCCCACGCCTTGCAAAGAAACTCGAATGGTATCGGCGTCTTCTCCCGTTTCCTGCTCCACAAACCAACTGGCCTGTTGGCTCTGTTGGGTCACCCCATGTACGGGACCCGTCGCAAACACAGACTGCCCCAACAGAGCATTGAGGAGAGAGGATTTGCCCCGACTGACCATCCCAAACACGGCAATATGCACCACCTGTTTTTCCAGTTTGTCCAACATGGATTGCAGCGAATGAATTTCTGCTTCCAGCCCTGCCCGCTCCCGTGGAGACAAATCCAGTTTTTGCACCAAATGTTGCAGCGAAGAGTGGGCCTGCTGATATCCCAACTCAGCCTGCATCTGTTCAAAATCCTGAATGGTTTGTTCTAGTTCGGCTTCTAGCGCATCCGGATCAGAATGGTCAAAGGCATAAGGGTTGGGGAATCCAGACATCATACAGTAGCCACCAGAAAGGGTATGAGTGGGATCTATAGCGTAGCTCACTAATCGTTCTAGCTATGCAGTTAGCACTCGGCCCTATTCCCATTATCGTCCCCCGCAACACAGTTGTTCAGCGACATGAAAGCCCAGAAGATAGGCAGCTATGCAGTTAGCACTCGGCCCCATTCCCATTATCGTCCCCCGCAACACAGTTGTTCAGCGACATGAAAGCCCAGAAGATAGGCCGTCATTTGCGGACTTACACGGGGTAAGGGCACCGAAGACAAGTCCGCGACATGGACATTATGGGTTCCGACCACTTTACCCGTCTCTTCGGGGTTGTCTAAGCCCTGGTTCAGGACTGAGCCATAGAGACAGCCACCGGCTAAATGCTGCTCGGTCAAGAGAAATTTGCGACTATAGGTTTCCACATAGTCTTCTACTTGTTCTGGGGTGTAGGGAATCCGAGTCAAGCATCGCAGCAACCCTCTCACCAACCAATGGGGTTGATCGCCCAGTGCATTCAAAAAGTCCATATGATCCTTGATTACCGTTTTGGCGACTTCTTTATCCTGGTTAAAGCGAGTGTCCGGATCTTGAGCAAAGAAATCTAGCGTAATTTGTGATTGATCCTCAACGTAATATCCGGCCGAGCGAGGTTTGAACTTGAGGATGGCCGTGACCAGTTCCAATTCGTGATGTTTCGGTTTCCTGGTGAGACAATTCCATACAATCCGTATCCCATTAATCAAAAAGGCGACTATCTGAATCAAAATCCGCACCGCATTTTTGGTGATAAAGAAGAGCTTGGGATATTTAATCACCTGCCGTTTAAGCCAATTCGGTAACAGGAGGGCAAGAAACAGATGGGACACTAAAAAGATCAGACGATCAAATTCCCCCGCAAAGAAGTCAAAGGTGCAAACGGTTGCTTCCGCACTGGGATCCTCTCGCCATAAGGTCGTTGCAAATACGGGAACGTAATTATCCTTGGGTGTCGTATCAATCCCGTCCTTGGGGAGGTAGAGCCCTAGCGGTAACAGGATATGGTCACTTACCTGATGACCGATTTCACCCTGACCGATTTTGTCTTTGTGGGGCAGTAATAAGCGAGGCGTGCCTGCTCCCGCGCAAAGAATGACTTTCCCTTCCTCTGCTAGGGCAAAGGATTCAGTCGTTTCTTCCACTAGATTGCTGGCATGGACTGCACAACACCGCAACTCACCCATATCAGTTGTCTCAAACTCTAGTTGCTGGACACGACATTGGGTTCTGAGCGTAATCCGGTCATCAAACCAATTGACAATAGAAACGCCACTGTGGGTGCGCTGACCAAAGGGATTAAACAGCGTGGGAAACAGGTGGAGGAGCTTTTCGTCCTGTTCTGGATGATTGGGAATATTCGCCAATCCGTCCTTACTTTGTCGAAAGCCAGCCTGCTCAGCTGCCTGCAAGACCTGCTCAGTGATAGGAGACAAATCCTTAGTAGGATCCTCTCTTTTGAATCGTTGATTTAACGACTGCTTCAACGCTTGCCAATAGTTAACCGGCTGCCCCACATGGGCCGACAACCATTCCGAGGATTCATGGATCATTGTGTAGTTGATCGATCCACCACCCCCCATCGTGCAAGCCCGCCCAGAAATAATGGGAATGCCATTAGGCGTCTGGGCATTATGCAGCTTATAGATTTTTCCTTCAGCAAAAGACTTAAGCCAATTGAGCTGATGGGCAATATCACTGCTGTAGAAGAAATTCTCGCCTTCTTCTAAAACCAGAACTTTACCCTGGGATTGAGAATCTATATACCGACTCAGAAATCCACAAGCTCCATTTCCAGAGCCAACTACAATATAGTCGAACACCATTTTTGCCTCCCCAGCCTATGGCTGTGATTCACTAACAGTGCCAAACCAACCTTCGAATCGCTTGGATAGAGTGATCTGCTTAAAAACGATACGCAGCATCAGTGAGCCAGTCACCACTCTTCGCGAATACCATTAGTTTGGCATACGCGACAGGTTGCTCAACAATCTCTCCATCAAACTTTCGCTGGTGTTGTCAGGTGACCAGATGCTCTCAGGCGTACCACAGCTCTGGATCAGAAGCTCTGAATAATCAATTCAAGAACAGGCTGCCAGCTAGCGCTTCTTTTTTTTCTTCAGTTCTTTGAGAAATTCTGGATCTTCCCGCATTGTCCGAGATACCGTACGAAACGCATGTTCAACATGGGGTAAGGGCAAATAGGTATCGGCTTCCAGGGCCAGCATCACCCTACTGCCATCACTCAAGGGCACTAGATAGATTTCTACAATGTTATAGCCCCGATTCGTCCGCTTATATTGCAGCTCTCCGGTCAGCGTTTGTCCCAGAAATCGGCGTTGATGATATTCACGAGCCGGGGCATTGATACTGAGATAAGTGGTTTTGACATATCCCAGTAACTCTTCATCTTCCATATTGAGCAGTTCTAACCACTCAGCATTCAGCGTTGCCATGCGAATTTTGAGTTTGCGGCTGCCTTTTTGAGCCACCACGCCCACCGTATCATTGCCCAAGGATTTGACTTCGGAAAACCCCTTAGGTGTCTCAAAGATCAGACCATTGGCAGCGTGGGTTTGTCGCTGGGTTTGCCGCCGGGCTTGGGTTTCTGTGGCTGGCGCTTCCTGGGCCAAGCTGGAGAGCGGCACTAGGGGAGTCGTCAGTGCCAATAAGCTTGCGATCGCAGTCGGCAACATCCAAAGTTGAGTCATAGCATTAACCAAAAATAGTGAATGATGGCAAGGTCCAGATTGTGCCGCCCGTTAACCCGTGGGATGAGTCATCTGGGCGGGCTGCACCGATTGGTCAAATTCTGCTGCAGTTAAAAAGCCCAGGGCAACACAAGCTTCTCGCAATGTTTGCCCCGTTTGGTGGGCTTGCTTGGCCACTTGCGCCGCGCGATCATATCCAATTCGAGGGGTCAAAGCAGTCACCAGCATCAGAGACTGATTCAAATAGGCTTGAATTTGAGACGAGTTCGGCTCAATGCCAACCACAAGATACTGGGTGAAGGCACCACAGGCATCTGCCAACAGACGAATCGAATGTAAGAGATTGTGAATAATCACAGGCTTAAAGACATTCAGCTCTAGGTTACCCTGACTGCCCGCAAAACTAACGGCCGCATCATTGCCCATCACCTGGGCACAAACCATCGTTAAGGCTTCGCACTGAGTGGGGTTGACCTTACCCGGCATAATCGATGACCCTGGCTCATTCGCAGGCAGCCTTAACTCACCTAACCCACACCGCGGTCCCGATGCCAGCCATCGAATATCATTAGCAATTTTCAGCAGGCTACAGGCTAACGTTTTGGTGGCAGCACTGGCCATCACTAACGCATCATGAGCAGCCAAGCCAGCAAACTTATTGGCAGCCGTCACAAAAGGCAAATCGGTCAAGTCCGCTAGCTGACCAGCAACCCGTTCTGCGAACTCAGGATGAGTATTCAGTCCAGTCCCCACGGCGGTCCCCCCCAAGACCAATTCATACAAATGGGGGAGCGTACTTTGAAGCCGCTCTAGATTGTGATCGAGTTGGGTGACATAACCGGAAAACTCTTGTCCCAAGGTTAACGGTACGGCATCCATCAAGTGGGTGCGGCCAATTTTGACAATGCTTTCAAATTCCTGAGCCTTAGCCGCTAGCGCATCTCGAAGTACTGTTACTTGAGGAATTAAGCAATGCACGACTTGTTCTGTGGCCGCAATATGCATCGCTGTAGGAAAAACATCATTGGACGACTGCGACAGATTGACATGGTCATTGGGATGACAAGGCACTTTACTGCCCAACGTGCCTCCCACTAGCTCAATCACTCGATTGGCAATGACCTCATTGGCATTCATATTGCTTTGGGTACCACTGCCGGTCTGCCATACCCGTAAGGGGAACTGATCATCCCACTGGCCTTTGACCACCTCCGTCGCCGCCACAATCATCAGATTTGCTAACTCTGGTGCTAACCGTTCCAGAGAAAGATTCACCATTGCCGCCGCCTGTTTAACCAGACCTAAAGCCCGAATCATGGCCCTCGGCATCTGGTCATCTCCAATCGCAAAATGCATTAAAGACCGCTGGGTTTGTGCGCCCCAATACCGATGGCTCGGCACCTCAATTGAACCCATACTGTCGGTTTCAATCCGAACTTGATTGTCGATCTCAGCGGGGGTAGACATGGGCAGTTCTGGCCTTTTTTCGAGAAATGTCAGCAAATTTTGGAGTATGGTACAACCTTACGGTAAACGTGGGTATCCTGACTGAGAGGAGGAATTTAATCAACTCAAATATTCAATTTTGGCTCCATCCTCCCAGATCTAAAATGATGTTATCTGAGTAGTGGTCTTTCAGACCGGGAAGTGTTGATTGTGCCCAAAAAAGTGGGTATCCTCCCAACAGAATCAAACTGTTCCTCAAGCATCAAAAATTTAGATTTGCATATTTTGCCCATATTGTTATTCAGCCTGTAGCGGACATACCTGTGGTGACTTCATTTAAAAGTCTGTTTTCGAATTCGAATCAGGGGGTAGGCGTAGAGTTAACCCCAGACAGCGTGAATATCGTTCAACTCAAGCAGCAAAAGCAAGGGACAAACCTCAACACCTTTGCCGCTATTCCTATCCCGGAAGGCGCATTTCAAGACGGACGGATCACCGATCCAGATGCCATTGCCGATGCGATCCGCCAAGGAATTACTGAACACAAAATCAAAGCCAAAACGGCTATTAGCGCTGTCCCCATTGGAGAAGCCGTCATTCGGTTGATTCGATTGCCTGCCGAACTCGATGAAATGGAACTGCGGGATATGGTCTTGAACCAAGAAGCCGCTATTTATCTTCCCTTCCCACGAGAAGAAGCCGATGTCGATTTCCAACGGTTGGGAACAGACATTGATGAAGACGGGATTGAGCGGGTCGAAGTCCTATTAGTCGCAACTCCTAAGGACATTACTGAAAACTACCTCAACGTTTTTCAACAAGCAGGCCTCGATCTTAAAGTTCTAGAAGTCAGCAGCTTTTCTCTGATTAGAACCCTACGAAGCCAGCTTCTCCAATTTATGGAAGGAGAAGCAGTGGCCTTAGTTAATATCGATTTTGACGGCACAGAAATTAGTATCGTCATGGATGGGATTCCCCAGTTTAATCGGAAAGTACCGATTGGGACGCACCATCTCCAGAACGCACTGAGCCGAGCCATGAACCTACCGGGTGCCATGGGTGCAGATTTATTACAAGGCATGACGGTCCCTCTGGATGTCACAGACAACACGGCTAATAATCCCAGCTCTGCTGCAATTTTGAGGATGTTAAGCGACTTATCAGATGAATTACGTCGCTCAATCGATTTTTACTTGAATCAAGGTGAGAATCTGGACATTACGCAAGTCTTTGTCTCAGGACCAGGCGCCAGTTTAGGACAAATTGATGAATTTTTAACCCAGCGTTTAGGACTAACGACCACTTTAGTCGACCCCATTAATACGCTCGGTATTCAGAATTCGGAAAGCATCCCAGCGGCACAACGTCCTGCTTTAAGTGTTGTTATGGGTCTTGGGATGCGAGAGGTATAAGTGCATGTATTCAATTGATATCAACCTATTAAATGATCGCCCAGAGTATAGCCAGCAAATTGTCGCCGCCAGTGGTTACGACAGTGACGATAAAACACCGATGTTTATTGGATTGGGGGTCGGTGCCGCAGCACTCGGACTCGTTTTGGTTAGCTTCGGCGTGATGACGTTTATGAATCAGCGGCTCACAGCGGAAGAAGAGAAACTCGATGACGAGCTGGCTCAACTCGCACCGGACCTTTCAAGGGTAGACAGCCTCAAGGCGCAGGAACAGCAAGTCAAAGCTGAAACCAAAGCCTTGGCAACGATTTTTAATCAAATCAAACCCTGGTCGGCAACGTTGCAGGATATCCGCGATCGCGTCCCTCCCACGTTGCAAATCACAAAGATTCAGCAAAAGGCAGCAACGCCTCCTAGCCAACCTCAACAGGCTGGCAAACCCAATACTCAGGCTGTAGCCGCCTTATCAGCACCGACTCAGTTAAGCATTACCGGGAATGCGATTTCCTTTAACGATGTCAACGACTTTGTATTGACCTTGAGAAAGTCTCCTTTTCTGACAGTTGCACAAACACAACTAATGTCATCAGAGCGCAAAACGAACGACAGAACCCAAGTCTCATTGGTCGAGCATCAATTAGAGACCACCATTAACGATGTTCCTGCCTCTGAATTATTGCAAGTTCTAAATGCAAAAGGAGCATCAGGTCTAGCTGCACGAATTGGGGTACTGAAACAAAAAGGAGTAATGAATCCATGACGGCCACGGGCGGATTTGCACGAGAAGATGAGTTATTGGGGCCTTCCTATCCCACCTTGTTTGGGATTACCTTTACCCCAACCGTGTCAGGAATTTTGGCAGCAGTCGTGGGCATAGGTCTAGCCGCCTATGTCGGGACTCAACTGGTTTCCCCTAAGTATGCTGAATACCAGGAACTCCAGGAAGCTGTAGACCAAAAGAAAACAGACCTAGAGCAAAAAGAAGAAACCACCCAGCGAGTTGACGAGATTGTTGCTCAACTCAATCGTGCCAAGCGAGAAAATAATGACGTGCGTACGTTGTTTTCTGATCAGCAAGCATTAGACACATTATTGCTGGATTTAAACCGGGTGATTGTCTCTAGTAATGCCCAATTACAAACCTTCAAGCCGAATTATCAAACATCTGGCATTGTCAAAGATAGTTCATTGGGTGCCCCGCTTAACAATAAGATTAAGCGACAAGTCACGTCTGTTTCCTTTCAAGGAAACTTCAATCAAACCCTGCAGATTATGCAAGCCATTGATCGCCTGCAAACCGTCTTAGTTGTGCGGGATTTGTCTATGGAGTTGCAACAAACGGACAAACCAGGGCAACCGCGTAATCTGGTGAAATCCACTTTCAATCTGCATGCTTATGTCCCTTTAAGCGCAGAGGAGGCTGCTGCTGCCGCCCAGGCTGCTGCTGCTGCGAAAGCCAAATCTGAGGCGCAGGCGAATTAATATGCTGCCCCATGCAGCTTAATCGACGACAAACATTCATCATCCATTATTTTTACAACGAACAACAGAGGAGTGTAGGGTGAACTGGTACAAAGGAAAATCTGGAATTGTGATGGGCTGCACAGCCGCCGCTCTCGGGGCAATGATTCAGCCGGTCTGGGCTGCCGAAACTGAAGTGACCAACGTTCAATTGAATCCCACATCTAAGGGGTTTGAGCTGGTCCTGGGCACTCAGGGCGACAATCGTCCACCCATCTTTACTGTGAACCGGGGGAATACATCCATTTCAGATGTCAGTAATTCACTCCTCCGCCTGTCTGAATCAGGTCCGTTTCAACAAAAAGACCCGGCCCCTGGCATTAAATTTGTAGAAGTGCGTCAACTGGATCCTGATACCGTTAGGATCACGGTGGAAGGGGTTCACGCTGCCCCCATTGCCGAAACCATTCGTAATGATAATCGAGATGGGGTATTAGCCATTAAATTTGATGGTGCACCCGGCAGCACCGATGCCACAGCAACGTCCTCTCAGCCCACTAATCCTCGCTCTCGGGCGAGCGCTGTACCACCCTTTAGAAGTCGGGCTAAGGCACCCCCCGTCGGTGATATGGCAATTGCGCCACTCAATGTTGAGCCTGAGCGGATCGATTTAGGTAGCGATCAAATTATTCCTAAATTATTATTGCGTGAAGCGCCTGTTCGCGAAGTTCTCACGCTTCTAGGAAGAGCAGCAAATGTCAACGTTGCCTTCGCTGAAGATGGCGGAGATGGAGAGGAAGGGGCTGCTTCTTCTACCATTACCTTAGACATCGAGAACGAATCTGTAGATGATGTCTTCAACTACGTCTTGCGCTTATCTGGCATGCAAGCCAACCGAGTCGGTCAAACCGTTTTTGTCGGTAAGACACTGCCTGGTGATGCTCAAAACCGAGTTGTGAGAACGATTCGCCTTAACCAGATGAAGGCAACAGCGAATATTGAAAGAACGAGTTCACTTGCAACTGAGGCGGTTACTGGCGGCAATATTACCCCAACTGGCTCTGAAAATGAATCATCAACCACCACCACAGGGATTACCCGCAAGAAAGATAGTACAGAGACGAGTAAATTACTGGGCGCTAAGGAAATTTTAGAATCCTATGGTGCCAACGGCAGTAGCTCAGGAGAGGCCGGTAGCTCTACCCTGTTAGAAGGGTTAGAAGTGGTTGCAGAAGGGCGGACGAACTCTGTCACCCTGATTGGAACTCCCAAAAAGGTGGAAACGGCTACAGCAATTTTGACACGGTTAGATGTACGGCAACGCCAGGTAGCGATCAACGTCAAGTTTATTGATGTTAACTTGCTAAAAGGTAAAAACTCTAATGCTGATTTACAATTCCGTGCCAATAATTCACTAGGCATTGGCATTCAGAATGGTACCCTGGGCGCGGTTTTTGGCACAGGTAATGCTCTAGCGAATCAAAATGTTGTCACATTGACTCAAACTTTTTTGGGAAATCTGTTAGTCTCTGTCACCAACCAAGATGCCAAGATCCTGACTAATCCTACCCTACTCGTCCAGGAAGGAAGTTCTGCTCAAGTTAACTTAACTCAACAGGTGTTCTCTGGATTTGAAGCAGAAACTGAATCGACCGCAGCCGGTGGTGCTGTATCCAGCTTAAAACCCATCATCCAAAATGCTGGGGTGATCATGAATATTGATGTTGACCATATTGATGACAATGGTTATGTCACCCTGAGCTTATCTCCTGAAGTTAGCTCTTTATCGGGGCAGCAATTTACAGATCAATTTGGCGGAGAAGCCCTACTGTTACAACAACGTCGCATAGAAACAGGCAAACTCCGTCTGCGAGATGGTCAAACTTTGGTGTTGACAGGTATTATTCAAGACCAAGATCGAGTAGACGTTACCAAGGTGCCCATTCTGGGTGATATTCCTTTACTGGGTCGCCTATTCCGTCGTGAGAACAATACTCGTCAGAGAAGTGAATTGGTTGTTTTGGTCACTCCTCAGATTGTGGATGACTCGGATCAAAGCACTTATGGCTATCGCTATACTCCCGGTGAAGAATCCCAAAAGCTCTTGAAGCCTTAGATTCATCTCCAAGCAGATATCAACGAACCCTCCATCTCGTTTTTCAGGATGGAGGGTTCGTTTTGGGAATGATAAACTAAAGACCCTAAATTTAGGCTGTGACTAATTCAGGTTCAGGTCGCTTGCTATTGCGTATAGCTTTGATCGTTTCAGCATAGTCATCCGCCTTGAACACTGCCGAACCAGCCACAATTGCGTTGGCTCCTGCTTCGAGAACTTGCCAAGTATTGTTCGCTTTCAAGCCTCCATCCACTTCAATCCAGGGATCTAATCCGCGCTCATCACACATTTGGCGCAACTTGCGAATCTTGGGTAGAACTCCAGGAATAAAGCTTTGCCCCCCAAAACCGGGGTTAACGCTCATAATCAATACGAGGTCACAAAGTTCTAAAACGTACTCAATCTGTTCAAGAGAAGTACCGGGATTCAAAACGACCCCTGCCATTTTGCCTAATTCCTTAATTTGACCTAAGGCTCGATGTAAGTGAGTTGTGGCACTGGCTTCGGCATGAACAGAAATGATATCGGCCCCTGCTTTGGCAAAGTCAGCAACGTATCGTTCTGGTTCCACAATCATCAAATGAACATCCAATGGCTTTTGGGTCACGGGGCGCAATGCATCGACAATTAAGGGACCAATGGTGATGTTGGGAACAAAACGACCATCCATGACATCTACATGAATCCAGTCAGCCCCAGCTTGATCGACAGCTCGAACCTCCTCCCCTAAACGGCTAAAGTCCGCAGAAAGGATAGATGGAGAGATAACGGTCGACTTGGGTGAAGAAGATAGAGTCATGGTAAAAGATCCGGTTATGACGACTGCTTAGAGAGACAAAGTGGAAAACTTGAGCACTTTTGCAGTAACCAGTTTAACAAAATCTTCAACTTTGACCTACCCTCAATACTGAATCAAACTCCAGTGTCATCCGTTCAGAGCGGAATGGGCTAAGCATAAGCCTGTTGGGCCAGGTGGATCGCTTTCCGACGGGCTTCAATAATTTCATCCATCTCGCGAGCCAGTTGGGGCGTGCGATCGATGATCACCTGCATCGCTTCTATTTCTAAGATCATCACGTCGACATCACTCAAGGCAACCACCGAATTCGAGCTGGGTTCTTGTGATAGCAGAGCGGTTGCACCGAAAAAGTCTCCTTTGGACAGCGTTAATACCTCTTGTTCACGATTCGCATAATTGAGCACCTTCATCTGCACTTGTCCTGCCAGTAAGAAGTGCAGTTTGACCTCTTCTTGGCCTTGGTAAAGAATCCGCTCGCCTTGGCCAAAGGACTTAAACTCAGCATTGGTGACCAGTTGCTCCAAAATCTCTGAGCGGGTGGCGATGAAACAAGGGAGCGATCGCAACTCTTCTACCACCCGACGATTACTCCCATTCAACTCTTCCCTGGGCGGTCGCTCATGAATCAGGGTACGAATCGGAAATGGAATCGTTAAGTGATGACGCTGAGCCGCATACCAAATCCGGGTCATAAAGGCATCTCGGATTTGGGGAACCCGCTCATAGTCCCGTAAATACAGCCTTATATAATAATTAATCGATGAGTCAGCATAGGCAGTTGTCTGAATCACAGGTTCTGGATCAGACAAAACACCCGGCGTCTCTAGCGCTGCTTGCCTGAGAACACGCTTGACTTTATTCGGCGGATCATTATAAGAGAACCCTACTTCCATTGGTTCCCCATGCAAGGGTTGGGGACGGCGGTAGTTGTAAAACACTTCCTTTGCTAACACGGAATTGGGCACAATCAACATTTCCTGGTCACGGGTAATTAAATGGACCGCCCGCCAGTTAATTTCGATCACCTTACCCACAGTGTCCCCAAACTTGAGCCAATCCCCGATCACAAACGGTCGCCCAAACAGGAGCGCAATCCCTGAGAATAAATTACCTAGCGTATCTTGGAGGGCTAAACCAATGACAATCGAGCTCACCCCCAGCGCCGTTAACAATCCGCCTAAATCTGTTTTCCAGACGAGAGACAGAACAAAAGCCGTCCCAATCAGAATCAGGAAAAATCGAGTTAAGTCTCTGAGTAACTTCGGCACCTGAGCCTGCCAGGTATTTCCCCCCGCCTCTACAAATAGCAATACATTGACAAAGGACAAAGCAGCATGGATCAAAGAGACCCAAAGCGACGTCTGTAGTAAGCGAAGGGCTGTTTGCTCGGTATCTAACCCAATAATTTTCGTTAGCACAATAAACGCAACGAAAATGGGTAATACCAGATTTCGTAAAATCCTCAGCGTATGGACAAGAGGTTTCCCTTGCTTTTGCAAATACACGATGGATTCATTTAAGACCAGCATCAGGAAGGGGAAACCCACCATAAGCCCGCAGCTCCAGAGAAACCACGGTTGCTGAAAAAGAGATGGAGTCATACTTGCGCGGATAAGACGTCAAAAAAGAGGTACAGCAGCCAAGGGGCTAGATCTTGAGCAACCAAGCAGGTAGTTTATGCTCATCGCTAATTTCTACCTCGCGGCCATTGTCAAACTCGTAAATATCTCCAAGCTGATCGTAAACAGACTGGCTCACTTGGACCGTATCGCCCTCACCCGCAGTTTGCATCCGATGAGCAATATTGACCGTATCTCCCCACAGGTCATAAATAAATTTGCTGCGACCGACAATCCCAGCCACAACAGACCCTGAATTAATCCCCACACGAGCATGCAAAGCCGTCTGGTGGGTTTGATTAAAACGCTGCACAAGCCGAGTAATTTCGATGCCGAAGTCCATAATCCGCTTGGTATGGTCTAGTCGAGGAACAGACAGACCACAGACCGCCATATACCCACTACCAATGGTTTTGATCTTTTCCACCCCATAGCGTTCAGCAGCTTCATCAAAGGCCCGCACCAACTCATTCAATAAAGCCACAATTTCATTAGCAGGCAATACTTCTGATAAGTCTGTAAACCCAATTAGATCGGCAAAGAGTACCGTGACATTGGCATAGCTATCCGCAATTTGTTCTTCACCACTTTTAAGGCGCTGAGCAACGGGATCAGGCAGAATGCAAGAGAGTAATTGAGCATTTTCCTGGCTTTGATTTTCTAAAAGCTGGGCTTTCTGGGATAAATTCGCGACCATCTGATTAAAGCAAACGGCCAAATCATAGAACTCGTCCTGAGAATTCACGGTAACCGTCACATCTGTCTCGCCTTCGCCAAGCCGATGGAAACCAGCCATCAACGATTGAATCGGTTTAACAAACAAACGAGAGAGGAAGAGGGCCAAGACTGTAATCAATAGGATTAAGATGGCGGTAGAAATCAGCACCTGTTTCTGCAGTTCAGTGATAGGCGCAAAGGCTTCTTCAGCATCCATCTCAGCGAGGATAGCCCAATCGGAACCCTCTACTTGCAGGGGGCCATAGGAACTCAATACCGCAACGCCACGATAGTCATCGATAATATCAATGCCAGAATTGCCTAGCAGTGCCCGCTGGGCGGCAGTCGTTTTGACTTCCTGTTCCAAAATTGAATTTTTCTGCCGTCGCATCCGTTCCACTTTTGTGGGTTCGACACCCTTTTGAATTAAGGTTCGGAAATAATCAGGAGAATTCTCCAATAAGAAGCGCGAATTGGATCGCAAGAGAGAATCAGCCCCCACTAAGTAGGTTTCACCACTTTTCCCCAATCCCATCTCTTGCCACCGTTGACCATTGGTCATCACTTGGTCAATGTCACTGATATTAATTTGCAGTGCCATGACGCCAATCAACGTGCCCCCCTCAAATAAGGGACTAGCAACGATTGCTGCCGGTTGATTATGAGAAGGACGATAAGGTTCAAAATCGGTGAACGTGACGAAATTAGGTTCTCCCTCTTGGATCACTTTACGAAAGGCTTGGGCTAAAACACTTTGAGAATAAGGACCCGAGGCTAAATCGGTACCAAAATCCACTCCTTTATAGGCGCTATAGATCACTTTCTCTGTTTCAGGATCGATTAGAAAAAGATCTTCATAGGCAAATTCTGACACTAACGATCGAAACGCAGGATGATATTGCCGATGGACTTGGGTATAGTTGCTCCCGTCTCCTGGGTCATCTATTTTGACTTTTTGGTCAAAGTCGGGCGTCTTGATCGTGTAGTGATATTGCAAGTAGCTACCACTATTAGCAAGGGGTAAATAAGTCTGAACCTGGGGTTCTCCCTCAATATTGGCCGCTAAGGGGCGAATAAATTCCTGCTGATAATAGGTCTGAATGGCCTGTTGCCATTGGCTCGGAATTTTTTGGCTATTTAACGCTTTATGAGCTTGCTTAAAGGCTTGCATAGCCTCTTTGGTGGTAGGGTCATCGCTCACAAAGCGGACTTGGCGATTGAGTTGATTAAAAAATGAGCGCACCTCATAGCTCTTAGTTGTCCGTAAACTGGTGAGCTGGTGAAAAATCCGGCGAGTTAAAGCCGCTTTGCCCCTGTTATAGCCAATCAGGGCAATGACTAATATAGAGCTAACACTGACCCCCAACAGCATTAAGGTCAGCTTGGATTGAATACTTAATTTCTTCAGCACTCGTTGGATCTTCCTCAGACAATTGGTCAATGTCTTACACTTGGCTTGTTTTTACCATGCTTCGTAGCGTTTATAGCTGGTAAATCTTGGTTTTTACAACAGCGAGAGACAAGTTGAAGCTCAAGTCTGACATCAGGGAATTATTAAGGTGACCTCCATCCGCTTGAAATGTCAGTTTGGCAATCTAAGTTTTCCATGCTTTAAAGCCAGGAATGTCATGGCTATCTCTGGTGTAGTACTGGAGAATAGGACATCTTGGCGGACTACCATCGCTCTCTTTCATCAGAGGGAAGTCTTTAAGACTTTATGTATCTTTACCTAAAAAGGATTTAATCTGTACTTTCTTATACTATATTTAAGTTAAGAAAAGATAATCTTAAGCACTGTTGCCAGACAGCTTGTTTTGGGCTGCAAATTTAGGGTTGGGGAAGTGCCAAAAACGTTTAAAAAAGCTAGATTTGCAATGGCTTAAGGGTATTTAGAACACAGTTTTGGAGTTGTGAGGACAACGCGACGTGATGCAGCAACAATTCATGTCATCTCCCCCATCTGTCAATCGTGCACTGCAACGGTACAACGCTCGTGAGATCGCAGCCTACTACCGCTGGCGTCCCTGGAAAGCATTATGGCGTTTACTTTACATTATTTGGTCCTTCGGCGGCTTTGTCTGGGGACTGCTATGGGACCGATGGACGAATTCCAGTGCAGCCCATTCTCCTCAACGGGCCATTCAAATTAGGCAAATTCTGACCCGTTTGGGTCCTACCTTCATCAAGGTCGGCCAAGCTTTATCTACACGTCCTGACTTGATTTCGAAGGAATTCTTGGCAGAGCTGATGTTGCTCCAAGATCAACTGCCTCCTTTCCCCAACGACAAAGCCTTTGCCCTGATTGAATCTGAACTGCGGCAGCCTGCTCGTGACGTCTATCAAGAAATCTCTGCAAAACCTGTCGCAGCAGCCAGTTTAGGCCAGGTTTATCGAGGTCGGCTATTCACAGGAGAAGAGGTAGCCATCAAGGTCCAGCGCCCCAATCTGAAGCCGAAGCTAACGTTAGATCTCTATCTAATGCGGCTGATGGCTGCTTGGTTTGGCCGTTTCTTGCCTCTCAATCTCGGCCATGATTTAACGCTGATTGTGGATGAGTTTGGCACCAAACTCTTTGAAGAGATTGACTATATCAATGAAGGGCAAAATGCCGAGCGGTTTGCAACCAACTTCCAAGAGTATCCTGCTGTCGAAGTGCCTAAGATTCACTGGGCCTACAGTAGCACAAGGGTCTTGACCCTTCAGTGGATTAATGGTTTTAAGTTGACCGATAGTCAATGTGCCGTTGAGGCCAATATGGACCCAGATCGCCTAGTGCAGATTGGGGTGATTTCCAGTTTGCGTCAGCTCTTAGAGTTTGGATTTTTCCACGCTGATCCTCATCCTGGCAACCTATTTGCCACCTCCCAAGGCAGTATGGCCTATGTGGACTTTGGCATGATGGATCAGCTGGATCAAACGACTAAGAATACCTTGGTCGATGCGGTCGTCCATTTGGTTAACAAAGACTATGAACTGCTGGCGGCTGATTTTGTGAAACTGGGTTTTCTGACGCCGGAAACGGATATCCGCCCGATTATTCCAGCTTTGGAAGATGTGTTTGATGACATCATTGGGGCCAAGGTGGGAGATTTCAACTTCAAAACCATTACGGATCGGTTCTCGGAGTTAATGTATGACTATCCCTTTCGGGTACCGGCTAAGTTTGCGCTGATTATCCGTTCCTTAGTGACGCAAGAAGGGGTGGCCCTTTGCCTGAATCCCGACTTCAAGATTCTTGAGGTCAGTTATCCCTACGTAGCTCAGCGCTTGCTAGCGGGAGAAACGCCCGAATTTCAGCGTCGCCTCCTGGAAGTACTGTTTAAGGATGGCAAATTCCAATGGCAGCGTCTGGAAAATCTGATTGCGATCGCACAAACGGATCAAAGCTTTGATCTCCTCCCCACGGCTCGCTTAGGCATGCAGTTTCTCATGTCTGATGAGGGAGCTTATTTACGCCGTCAAGTGGTTTTGGCTTTGATTGAAGACGATCGACTTCATACCGAAGAAATCGAGCGGCTGTGGCACTTAATTAAAGATGATTTACAGCCTGGAAAACTGTTTGATGTTGCCTTAGGGGCTTTAGCTGACTTTTCAGAATCAAATCTTCCCGAATGGTTACCGATTCCTAACCTATCAGCATCCTAACGTCTCTTATCTCCCACTGCACGTTTCACTTCGATAGGAACCACTGAAAAGCGGCAATCAGTTAGCAGTTCAAGCAGACTGCACACCCTCGGGATCTTTCTGTAAATCTATAACCTTGACTGCATTGATGTGTTTTTCAGTGTAATCATCCCCACCTATAATCGTCTACCCATCTTGCAGAAATGCTTGCATGCCCTTTCCTACCAAGCGTTAGCGGCTCATCATACCTATGAAGTGATTGTGGTTGATGATGGGTCGACGGATGATACCGTTGCCTGGTTACAACACCAGGCATGGCCCGTTCGCTATATCTGCCAAGCCCACCAAGGAGCAGCCATCGCTCGGAATTTAGGGATTCAGGCATCCCAGGGCGATACCTTCGTATTTATTGATAGTGATTTAGTCGTTACTGAGCAGTTTTTGCAAGCCCATGCCCACGGATTAGAACAAGCCCAACACCGGTTGAGGCATGATCGTCTGTTTTCCTATGGTCGTGTTATTCAAACTTGTAATTTTGAGACCCCAACTGCCGAACCCTATAAAATCACTGACTTTTCAGCCGCATATTTTGCCACAGGCAATGTGGCGATCACTCGGCACTGGTTAGACGTTGCAGGTGGCTTTGATCCCAGGTTCAAGGAATATGGCTGGGAAGATTTGGAATTAGGAATGCGTCTGAAAAGACTTGGTTTAGTCTTAGTCAAAACCCCAAAGGCAGTAGGCTATCACTGGCATCCACCCTTTTCCCTAGACCAACTTCCTCAGTTAATTGAACAGGAGCAACAGCGGGGCCGCATGGGCATGCAATTTTACTTAAAACACCCGACAGCTCCAGTAAGGCGAATGATCCAAATGACGCTTGGGCACCGCCTCCTCTGGGGAATGCTCACTGCTAATGGCTGGTTAAACGAACACACCCTATCCTCCCTATTACAATTTTTGATCAATCGTCATCATTCGCAGATGGCCTTAGGCATTGCCCGGATTTTTCTCAACTGGTATCAGGTGCAGAGTGCTTATGCGGCCTACATGCAGCTCATCAACAGGGATGTTAGCGACAATGGATGACATCAGAGAAGGGGGACTGATAGAGAAATGGGGAACTCTGGGTATATAGATCAATACTTACCCTAATGCTATGGCTACTTCTGGTGCTGATATCCTCCAAAGATACGCTCAAGGTGACCGCTCCTTTGTTGGGATTAACCTAGAGGCCAGTAATCTCAGCTTGCAAGATCTAACTCATGCCTCATTTGCTAAAGCTAATCTCAGCCATGCTATTTTGCATGGGGCTACCTTGATTGGTACCTCCTTTCATCAAGCCAACTTGCAGGCATCCGGATTCATTGCAGGCGACTTAGCAGGGGCAAACTTAAAAGACGCGAACCTCAGCAATGCTCTATTCAGTAACTCCAATTTGACGGGCGCCGATCTTCGGGGGGCTAATTTATATCAAGCCGTCTTTGCCAATGCCAGTTTGCGAGGAGCCAATCTCCGAGGGGCTAACTTACAAAAGGCTGATTTGCGAGAAGCCGACCTAACAGGCGCTGATTTATCTGGAGCTCAAGTAAATCTCCAATCTTTAGAGGACGCGATCTTAGCAGATACGGTCCTTCCCGATGGCCGGATCGTCAGTTTTGCGCAAGAGTAGACTGGCTTTCTTATCACAGATAATATTGCCATCATCGCGGACTGGGGAAGAGATACGATCGCCAACACCAGGCCCTCGCTAATCCTTACCGCAGAAAACTATCTACCAACCACAACATCACAAACATCACACAGCTCAAGATTGATTCAGGCTTCACAGGGTCTGTTTGCAAGCCCGTTTGGAGTAATGCTGAACCCACCAGTGCCCCAACAGCTAAAGCAGCCACTGTTAGCAAAAAGGCTCGTCCCAATTTTTGTTCTTTACGATTCAGCCAATACAGGCTAAAACCGACCCCTAAGGCCAACAGAAAGGCTAGGGTGTCTACAGATTGAGAGAACAGCGCAAATCCTGCCAAAGCGGTGTAGCAAGCTCCGACAATCGTCACTTCCTGTAAATCGGGCTGATCGAGGGATTGTTGGACCCAATTAGAAGAGGAGTTGAGCTGCGGCATACTCAGCTTGGGTGGCTTTTTCTCCGCCAAACGCTCTGCAAAGCGAATCCCTTCTGGCACTTTAATTTTGCCCTCTTGTCGCTTGCGCAATCGATCCATGAGCACGGAGTCATAGGCAGCTTCTACAGTCTGCCGGCATTTTTCGTCCTCTGGATGCATTTGGATGATGCGATCGCGGGCAGTCTGGATATCTTCGAAAGAAGCATTCTCTGCAACTTCCAGGATTTCATAAGGATTTTGCTCACTCATGCGTTTTTCTTCCATTGCCCTAACAACTTCAGCCAACTCATTCTGGGGTATATTTCAGAGCGCTTGGTTAAGCCACCCTGATTGAGTCTGCAATTTTAACAGATCTACCCTTCCACCCTAATATGCTTGATTTACTCTTGCACACAACTTTCAGATTCTTTTCTAACTCCAGAGGTAAAAGTCTGGCATCTAGCGCTAAAACTTAACATTTTGTATTAGAAAGGAGCTTCATCCTCATTCACGTTAGATTGCAAAAAATCCAGAAATTCTAGCAGTTCTTGATCTGTGAGGTGCTGCCGCGATCGCTTATTGTAAGTCTGCTGCAAATGCCGACGGCCTTGGGTACTCGTCCATCCTAATCGTTTTAATTCCACATCAGTCTGAGCAATGATATCCGACAAATCGATCGGCGATTTCGCAGCGGGTGCAGCTTGAGCCGCTTTACGCTTTGGAGACGTCGATTTCGTCTTTCCCCGACGACTCCCATTTGTTGATCGTTGCTGAGCAACTGGTTCATTCTCAAATTCGGGTATAGACATCTCAGGTAGCAAGCCAGGATCAGCCCCCTCCCAATTTGCTTCAGCCGCTAGGGCGCGCTGGGCAACATCTTGCAGATCCACTGATGAAGAAGCAGGCTGGAGCCGAGCCGGATCTTGGTTGCCCATTAAATGGGCCTGTGATTCAAAGGGAGACGGCTCTAGTCCCAAAGTCACCAAGGCTCGCACCCGTGCATGGTCCTCCGCTTCCTCCACCGTTGAAGCAGCAGACAATCCAGTCGCTAACGTTGTTTCTCCCACTTGAACCAGAGCACGGACAATATAATGATCCGGCTCCGCTTTCAATAATTCAGATATAAGACTCCCCGTCGGATATTGAGCCCGAAACTGCGAGTACATAAAATGCCTCCCAGCAATCATGTCGATCGAGTGAACATTAGGGCGGGCATAGAAGATAACTCTATAGACAACCGTTAACCCTGCATCTTTTCCCATCCATTATGTACAGGATTGGAGCAGAATGTGCTTTGAATAACTAACACATTTTCAGATTTTGCCTAGACTCTAATATTAGGTGATTCTTTGACCCATAATCGCTAGACTTGCCTGGAACCGAGCACGGGTCAGTTTCCCCCTATTGAATGGGCAGTTTTTGCCACTCTTAGACTGAGTGGGCAAAACCAGCATCAGCTCAAGGATCGTAGATCATGGAAAGCATTAATTTACCGTTTTTTTCCTGTATCTCCACAATATGGACTGCGGATTAGACTGGATCCCTTAAGACGATAAAAATCTATCGTAAGCTTTTAGCAAAAGATTTAAATTAAAAAAATAATCAGTATATAACCCAAAAATGTTCATTCAATCCTCCTGGCCCAAAGTGACTAAACCGATCAGAAGTCAGTTTGAGCGGCAAGTGCAAACCATTCAGAAAGATGTCTTACGAATGGGGACGTTGGTTGAGCAATCTTGCCGCTTGGCCCACACTGCCTTATTTAGTCGCAATTTATCGGTGGTCGATCCCCTCTCCAAGCAAGACAAGGAAATTGATCGACTGTACAAGCATATCGAAGTGCAATGCCTACAGTTAATTGCTCTCCAATCTCCAGTAGCCAGTGATTTAAGATTAATTGGCACTCTAATGCAGCTCGTGCGGGATTTAGAACGGATTGGGGACTATGCTGAAGATATTGGTGAAGTAGCAGTCAAACTGTTTCCTTATCCAGTAGCCACCTACATGTCTGAAATTGAGCGGATGTCAACCTTATGCCAAGACATGTTAGCCCTAAGTTTATCGGCGCTCACCGAATTAGATGCAGAGGTGGGCTTACAGGTCAAAGTTGAAGATGATACCGTTGATGATTGTTATGATCGCCTATACACCATCCTCGCGAGTCAATCGGCACCTAACACAACAGAGCCTTTATTGTTATCTATGCTTGTTATTCGGTCCTTAGAACGGATGGCAGACCATGCCACCAACATTGGTCAGAGAGTTGCATTTATCGTCACCGGGCAACGTTAGCGTTCAGCAATAGGCTCATCCTTCATTGTCTAAAGCATTTCGACTATATAGTTCTAATTTTGTTTGACAGCTGTTCCTCTGTAAGGAACGATCAATAGGGCATACAATATTCATAGGGCACTTTAGGTTTTCTCACACTCATGCCCGCATAGCACTGCAGTTTTGCCCATCTTCTGAACTTTATGCTGCAATCGCCAAAGGTTCAGCGAGGATCATCACAAACCTCGTTGGTTCGCAAATCTGCATATGTTACTCACTTAGGTTTGATAGACCCATTGCCTAAGGAATAACAATGCTGATGTGCTTGAGTTCGGGTTGCCTCAGCAGTTGAGTTCTTGCTGGATCCCAACAAGCGGACCATTCTAGGAGAGCTAATACTCTACGAATCATAGCTAGATAATCAAGCAAGACTGGCACTGATTAAGAAACCAAGCCCTAGCCACAATGAAGGACTAAAAATTGCATGGAATTCTCGATTAGCGCGCTACTGAATAATTTTGCAGAGGATAAGCTACTTGCTCCTAAAGCCTTAGAAAAAAAGCTAGATTGTCAAGCCATCAATAGTGCCCAACAGCTCCAAATTACGCTAGAGGCCCTAGAAAAAGTGGGCATCCTGACAAAGGAGCGGGGAAAGTATAAACGTCTCCCAGAAGAAGGTATCGTTGAAGGCAAACTTCGCTGCTCCAGCAAGGGATTCTGTTTTGCCATTCAAGATCAGGATGATACAGAAGACATTTATATTCGTGAAAGCCAGCTGAATACAGCGTGGAATGGCGATCGCGTTTTAGTCAAAGTCACAAAAGAAGGACGACGGCGGCGCAGTCCAGAAGGAGAAGTTCGGCTAATCTTAGAGCGATCAAATCCTTCCGTCATTGCCCGGGTTAAGAAAACGGAAGCTGGCGAATTTCGGGCCGTTCCCCTCGATGATCGACTGCTCTTTGAACTCGTGCTCCACCCCGAGCCAGAAGGGCCTGATCTAGAGGCAGCGATTGATCAGCTGGTGCATGTCGAGATTGTCCGTTATCCATTGGGACAATTGTCTCCCCTAGGGCGGGTGACCCAAGTCCTCGGGAGTGATGCCAAGTCTGCTGCTGATATCGAACTAGTGTTTTGTAAATATGATTTACCACGCTCGTTTCCCGGCACTGCCTTAGAAGCAGCAGAAGCACTCCCAAAGAAACTGAGAAAGGCCGATCAAAAGAAACGCTTAGCCCTTCAAGATATACCCACCGTTACGATCTGTGAGAATCTCCAACCCGCAGAAGACAATGGTAAACCCAATCCAAAGCAACTTGACCATGCCTTTTCTGTGGAGAAACTGAAAGGAAATCAGTGGCGAGTTGGGGTTCATGTCACCGACTTAGTTCATTACATCCCCTTAGAGTCTCCCCTTGACCGGCAAGCCAATCAACGCAGTGCCTCAATGTTCCTGGGAGATTCTACGCTTCCTCTTTACCCCGATGTGTGCATCGAGCGGATTGGTGCCCTGACCGCGGGGAAAGAACACTTAGCCATTTCCATCTTGATTACCCTCAATAAAAAGGGTGAGGTCCTGGAATTTGAGCTCCAACCCTCCGTTATACAGGTCGATCAGAACTTGGATTACGAGCAAGTGCAAGCCATCCTAGATGGGGACAGCACCCAGGGAAAGAGTCTTTCAGACGCTATCGGTCATCTCCATCAAATGAGCGAAGCGATCCGACAACATCGATATGAGCGCGGTAGTTTTGATCTCCATTTACCCGCACCGCCACCGCAAATCATTGGTGATGAAGGCGATTTAGGGGCTGTTATTGTGTCGGCCCCAGTCCCAGCCCACAGTATGGTGGCCGATCTTTTAGCGCTTGCCAACCATCTTGTCATTTCTCACCTGCAAGCCTTGGCCGTCCCCGTCATTTACCAGATTCAGGCTCCTCCCGATGCTCAGGATCTACAAGATTTACTGAAACTAGCAGATAATATCCAGCTATCTCTAAGCTTGCAGCAAGGAGATACTGCTCAACCTCATGATTTTCAAACCTTTTGCCAGACCTTTCAAACTTCTGAGTTGTCTCCGATCCTTTTTGAACTCTTACAAGCGACCCTCAAACCCGTCCAGTACAGCACTGTATCCGGTCCCCATTTTGGCTTAGCGTTGGTTAATAACTACGGGCACTTCACCTCTCCTCTCAATCGCTACAGTGACTTAATCAATCAACGTGTCCTCCATGCGGTCTTTACCGAGGGTCGAGATCGCCGTACGTCCCGGGCCAAAGACCGAGTGAACCTTCGCCATAGCTCTTGTCATGGACAAATCAGTTGGAATGTTCTGCCCCCAGAGAGCCAGCGGGATTTAGAGGCACTAATCACGAACGCAATTCCCACGCTGAATGAACAAGCAACCCTGGCTCGACAAACCTCCCAAGACTTAACCGGATTACAGAAAACGAAGAAAATGCAAGCCCATACTGGGGAGGTCTTACAAGGGATCATTACTGGGATTCAATCCTATGGGTTCTTTGTCCGCATTGAAACGTTAATGGTCGAAGGATTGGTCCATGTTAGTTCTCTTAAGGATGACTGGTATGAGTATCGGTCTCGTCAACAGACCTTAGTCGGCCGTAAGAACCGCTGTCAGTATCGGCTGGGCGATCGCGTTGAAGTGGAAGTTAAAAGTGTTGATTACTACCGCCAGCAAATTGATTTAATTGTCGTCGGCGGAGGGAGTGAAGCCCCAGCAGACGAGGAGACACCCACTCCCCCAGATGAAGCAGGCGATGCTCAGCCAACCGATGATTCAGAAGAATCAGCCGATGGCTAAAGTATCTCACGGTTATGGGACACACCTTAGTCAGCCAAGAACAGTCATGAATGCCATAGAATTTTTTCAGATGAGTGAAGGGATATGGCGTTCCCATCGGATCACGCATCATCTATTACTGAGGCGATCAGAATCTGGCAACACAGAAATCGAAGTCAAGGTTTTAGCACCTGACGATCCGAAGGTGATTGAAATTTGTCAATTACATACTGTGCAGCCGGAGCAGGCCATTGGTGGCTGTTTTGTCCAGTGGAAAGGCACAATGGCTTGGGATCGCGACGAGGAGGACACCCATCAGGGATCAACGGTATTTGTCCTCGTCCCAGACAATAGGCACTCAGGCCAGCTGTTGCGTGAACGCGGCTACGCAGAAAATATTCCTGTGATCGGCCAATATCAGGTGGATGCCCACAACGGATTAGTCCTAACCACTGAATATGACACGATGAGTTCTCAAGAACGGTTTTGGTTTGCAAATCCCAACCTACGGCTGCGAACCACAACGGTAAAAAGTTTGGGTGGGTTTAACACCACTTCTTTCTGTGCAGAATCCAAGCTATCGGCGCTGACGCCACCTTCCTCACCCGCCACAACGGCCGATGCCCTTATTCCTGCACACTCTTGGCTGGGGTGGTAGCTAACTCGAAATCCCCAACGAGTCCACCTCTTCCACATTGTCAAGGTCTACATCTGAAGTGTTCTTAGCTAAATCTTCACGATAGATATTGAGGTCAAACCAAAAGGTCGTACCGACCCCCGCTTCACTGACCAGATTAACGCTGGCGTGGTGTTTATCTAGAATATTTCTGACAATGGAGAGACCTAGCCCTGTGCCTTCTAAAGTATGTACCCGATTTTCCACGCGATAAAAACGATCAAAAATCGCAGCTTGATCATCAGGTTCAATGCCAATGCCCGTATCGGCAACCTCTACTCGAATTTGACTGGCACGATGCTCCAGCAGAGGATAGGCCCGAATCACCACTTTCCCTCCCTTGAGCGTAAATTTCAGAGCGTTGCCAATCAGATTGGTGAGCACTTGCAGGAGTAGATCATAATTTCCCCAGATGGGAGAGAGGTTGGCCTGAATTTCATGACTGAGTTCGATGCCTTGATCGCGAGCAGTGAGTTGATAGGTGCGTAAGGTTTGTTCAACGGGTTGGAGTAAGTCAACGGCTTCAAACCGATATTGTTTACCGGATTCCAGCCGTGAGAGATCTAAAACGTCGTTCACCAAACGGGTGAGGCGATCGGTTTCCCGATTCGCGGTATCCAAAAACTCCTGACGATCTTCGGTACTGAGATCATCACCATAATCATGCAGGGTTTCAATAAACGATTTGATATTAAAGAGGGGGGTTCTCAACTCATGGGAAATATTGCTAATAAATTGGCTCTTGGCCTCATTTAGCTCAACTTCGCGGGTAATATCTTGAACCGTCATCGCAATACCCTTGACCTTTTCGCGCTGCTGATCCAAAACCGTCGTGAGCAGAATCCGAACCGTTCTGGGCGTTGGGCCTGCTAGCGTAATCCGAAACTCACTGCCTTCTCGACCTGCAGCACTTTGGTAGAGAGGACGGGTCAGCTCAATTTGGACCGATTCGGGCAGCCGGTTGAGAACATTCTGCCCCACCACCTCACTATCCCAATTAAAGAGGCGGCGGGCCGTGGGATTGGCCAGAATAACTGCTAGGTCCGTATCCAACAACACGGCTCCATCTGCGATAGTGGAGACGAGCGTTTCTAATTTCGCCTTTTGGGCCGTCAACTCTTCAATATTCTGTTCCTGATAACGCTCTAAGCGTTCAGCCATATCGTTAAAGCTGAAAATAAGGTCACCCAATTCCCCGCCAAAGGGCAGATCCACTCGCTTCTTAAAGTTGCCAGAGGCGATCGTCTTCACCCCAAGCACTAACTCTTTAATCGGATTAGTGATGATCAGAGCATTAAAGACGGCCCCCAAGATCACCATCACCCAAATGGTAATAAAGACCGCAATGGTGACGTCTCGAGTCAAGTGGGATGAGGTGACCACTGCCGGATTGGGATTAATGCCAATGGCTAGCACTCCCAGGTATTGATCCTCTTGCAACAGTGGGACAAAGACATCGGTCACTTCCCCATCAGGAGTGGCATGCTCTCGGACCATGACTGACCCGGAGGTGGGTGAAAAGTTATCCGGTAGCTGCATTAACCGTCTTAAGGTCAAGGAGCTGTTAACCTGGGTTTCGGAATACGGGATACCGTAATAAATGCTGCCTTCCTCGTCTGCATAGATCATGTAGCGAATGCTAGAGGTGCGGCTGTAAAATTCCCGAGAGAGTTTGGCTAGATCCCCATAGTTATGATCCGCTACTAACGGCGCTACATTGGCGGATAAGAGCAGTCCCAGGTCTCGGCCAAAGCGGTTGTCCTGTAAACGAGCATCTTGCTGAATACTATTCACGGCCCAGAAGGTTAAGGCACTCATCAGCAACGAGACGACGAGGGTCGCTGCCACCATCAGCCGGGTTTGAATATTAGAATCGGCCCACCAACTGACAATAACTTTTCTGAGCTTTTCAAAAAAGAGCTGCATCAAACATAGAACCTAAATGAACTTAAAAACATCATGGATATGGCCAGTTCATTCATCCATTCCCAAGGAGTGCTGAAAGGATTTAGCCTCATTCCTTATTTTGGCATGATCTGAAAACATCAGGCTCAACGATGGCAGGAACGCAGGTGGGCCAAGGGTTTTTAGATCCTACGAGAGAGAATCTCATGTCTAGCAACCCCTGTGATCAACGCCAAATACGGAGCGAGAATCAGGATATTCCTCCATCAGTGGCAATTGCAGAGTAACATCGAGAAGATTGCTAAGTAGCATCGAGCGTGCCATGAAATTTTCTGCCCCTCGCCAACAGCTTTACCGTTTGCTCCGTCAATCCTCTGAGCTGAATTTGGCTGAGGCTGCGCTGTACATTGCTCAAGAAGATAATCCCACTCTAGAGGTAGCGGCTTACCTCAATGCCCTGGATACCATGGCGCTGGAAGTGGAGGAGCGGTTACCCACTTCTCTTTATCCTTTAAAGGTCTTACAAACCATCAATCGTTATTTGTATGAGGATTTGGGCTTTGCGGGCAATACTCAGTTCTACTACGATCCCCGGAATAGCTTTCTGAATGAGGTGATTGATCGACGTCTAGGCATTCCCATCACCTTGTCCTTGGTTTATATGGAAATTGCCCATCGGCTTGATTTCCCAATGGTGGGCATTAACTTTCCTGGACATTTTCTGATTCGTCCGGATCGTGAAGATATGAGTATCTATGTCGATCCCTTTTACAAGGGCGAAATTTTGTTTGAGCAGGATTGTTGCGATCGCATTACTCAAGTCTTTGGTCACCCTATGGAACTCAAACCTGAATTTTTTCAGGTCATCAGTCCGCAGCAGTTTCTCGTCCGGATGCTGACCAACCTCAAACAAATTTACCTAAACAATAACCAACTGGAAAAATGCCTCAATATCTCTGAACAAATTCTTCTGGTCGATCCAAAGTGCGGTGGAGAGCTGCGAGATCGGGGTATCTTGTACTATCATGTAGGCCGTTGGTCCGAAGCCCAACAAGATTTACAAGACTATTTAGCCCAAAACCCTTCTCCTGAACAGATTCCCTTGGTACATAAGCTGCTCAACCAAATGAACGATTTTTCCTAACATGGCGAAGAATATTTTACAATAGGTATAGTTTCTTATTGATATGAATCGGTTCCCCTTATTCGGCTGTCAACGATTCACCTAACTTCTGACCTCCTCTGATGCAACACGTTTGTTCTACCTCTCCTGAACTAGTTTTTGCTGGTTTTCATGCCCTCGCTGACCCTCTCCGCACCCACGTTTTAGAGCTATTACGGCACCGCGAACTCTGTGTTGGTGAGTTATGCGAGTCTCTAGATATCAATCAATCTAAGCTATCGTTCCACTTAAAAGTCCTCAAAGATGCTGAATTGGTCCATACACGCCATGAAGGTCGCTGGATCTATTACAGCCTCAATTTGGCCCAGTTTGTTGTCCTAGAGCAATACTTAGCTGAATATCGCCGCAATTCAGAAATTATGCCCCCTCGGATGTACGCCTCGCCCACCGCTCCATAGATCTGGCCCATCACAAACCTTATTAGGGAGACACTTGAGCTTTCGTCTCTTCCGCCCTAACCTGCTGCAGGGTTTGACTGCGTTCCACCAACTGCATAAAGGCCGTGCGATAGCCTTGGAGATCTTCCCCTTTAGCCTGTTCCGCTAGGTCCAGGACTTGGTTCAAGGTGGCTTCACCCTTGTAGTTTGAATCCCTGAGGACCATGCCATACATGGCAACGGCGGCAGAGAATTTGAGGTTGTCGGTGGCAGCTTGAATCGAGCGGTTTTTATCTGCGATCGCAGTACTGATCAGCTGACTCTTACTGCCCGTGGGCTGCTTATACCGTAGCTTTAGGTTCATTAGATCCGAGCTATTACTACTGCTCGTCGGCTTTTGGAACTTCAGCGGATCGATATCGGGAAGCTCGACATCACTTTTCACACCAGCGGGGATGACCTCATAGAGGGCGGTGATAGTATGGCCGGAGCCTATTTCCCCCGCATCCTTCTGATCATCGTTGAAATCCTGATCGCGCAACAGACGGTTCTCATAGCCAATCAGGCGGTAGGCTTGGACTTTCTGAGGGTTAAATTCCACCTGAATTTTGACATCCTTGGCAATGGTAAACAAGGTTCCCCGCAGGTCATTGACGAGAACTTTTTGGGCTTCTAGCAGGGTGTCGATATAGGCATAGTTGCCGTTGCCCTTATTGGCTAATAGCTCCATTTTATTGTCTTTGTAATTGCCCGTGCCGTAGCCTAAGACGGTGAGAAACACACCGCGATCTCGTTTTTGTTCGATCAGACGCTCTAGTTCAGCATCGCTGGATTGGCCGACATTAAAGTCACCATCCGTTGCTAGGATTACTCGATTATTGCCATTTTTGAGGAAGTGGCGTTCGGCCATATCGTAGGCCATCTTAATGCCAGCAGCACCTGCAGTGGAGCCACCGGCCTCTAGCCGATCGATGGCGTTCATAATCGTGGCTTTTTGGGTGCCCGGTGTAGACGGTAAAACAATGCCAGCCCGCCCTGCATACACCACTAAACTGACCCGATCTTCAGGCTTGAGCTGATGGACCAGCAAACAGAGGGATTTCTTCACTAGCGCCAGTTTGTTGGGGCGTTTCATAGACCCCGACACGTCAATTAAAAAGACTAAATTGCTGGGCTGTTCTTTTTCCAGTTCCTTGCCTTTAAGGCCAATATGCACGAGCTTATGCTGGTTATTCCAAGGGGCAGTAGCGACCTCGGTACTCACAGAGAAAGGCTGATCACCTTTGGGAGAGGCATAGTCGTAGTCGAAGTAGTTAATCAGTTCTTCGAGACGCACCGCATCTTTTGGCGGCAGTTGACCTTGGCGAATAAAGCGCCGCACATTGCTATAGGAGGCTGTATCCACATCAATGGAGAAGGTGGACAGGGGCGTGCGCTGCGGCAAAAAGAACGGATTTTCGTTGATGCGCTGATAGTCTTCGGTGTTAAAGGTACCGGGTAAATGACGGCGATCCTTATCCTGGAATCGGGGTTCAGGAGTGGGTGGAGAAATGCTGGTGGGGGCAATCGGCTGAGCTCGTCCAACTTGGTCACGACTGACTTTGGATTGGGCAACGGCTTCTGCCGGAGCAGGTTGTGCTCCAGTTAGGGCAGGGGGCAGGCCAGTGGGTCGAGGACGACGGGACGGGAGCCCAAACCATCGATTCCTATCATCACGGGGTTGATCGACTTGACGAAGCTCGGTGGCATAGTCTTGCTGCAAGCGTTTAAGGAGGGCTGCATCTTCGGAGCTAAGGGATTGCTCTGTTAAACGCTCTAGGCCAGCGGACAGTTGAGCCAAACTTTGAGCAAATTCGGTGCGGGATAGCCCTAACTCGATCTCTACTGGTGTACGACCAAGATACTGTTCATAGAGCTTGCGTAATGCTTCGACATCCTTATGGGCAGGCAACAGCAGCGACTCAGCATTACAACCCTTGATTCGGGTTTGGGGTTGTGATTTCGCCTGGGCAATATTGAGTGGTTGGCAAGCACTCATCGTCATCAGTAGAGCAGCCGATAGAGCACTAGACCGCTGCCAGTTAAACTGCTTCATTGCATCCTTCTCCTCAATTCCAAGGGATTCCAGCACGAGTCTGGATTGATTTCATCCTAGTCGTTGAATTTAGGATGACCCGTCTCGTTTCCAAAATTGAAATGGCTCAATTTGAGTTAAAAGTGCATCAAATGCATGAAACAAAGCCGCACTGCTCGTCTCTGCAGATATCCATCACTCTGCAAGTGAATCACCCAACAGCTTTTTTAATAACCTATAGACATCTTTTTTATCGCCATCCTTTCTGCGTCCCACGCCCACAACAATAACTAACACTTGATCGACTTTGACTTGATACACAATTCGATAGCGTTGACCCACAGCACGAATACTATACAAACCCTTGAGATCGCCCGTTAGCGGCTTACCTTGTTGAATGGGCTCATGCGTAAGTTTTTGAATTCGCTGAATAATGCCTTGTTGTTCACGTCGATCTCGCACCTTACCCATCATTTCCAGCGCGAGTTCTGTTAACTCAATGCGATAATCCACGATGAGACATTACCACCCCAACCGTGCGATCGCATCTTCTAGGGCAATCGTTTCTCCCTTCTGTGCTTGAGAAACACTTTGCCGTAAAGCATCCATCAAGTCTGAATCAGAGAGAACATCCAGCGTTTCCATCAAGCTTTCAAACTGCTCATAGGCCAGCGCTACCATTGCTGGCTTACCGTGCTTAGTAATAATGACAGGCTCATCGCTCAACTGCTCGGGCAAGTTCAATAATTGCTTACGGGTCTCAGTAATGGTTAAAAACTTAGGCATAACAAAGTGATCATAAAAATGTACATTCTTATGTACTATTCTGCCTTAGCCACGCCTCAAATGCCTCTCTTATCCAAGGTTTTCTGAGAGACACTCCATCGCGATCAACGTCTATTCAGCACAACTCAAATCCAGCGTTTTCGTTAAGCTGGGACTTGCAAGCTGTCCGGGCGGAATTAATGTTGCAGTCAACTGCACTTCGGAATAGCACCGATACTCCGCTAGGAACGGAAACGAATAGCTAAACTGATCGTTGGCACTGACAGCGATGGATCGCGTTTGCACCGTATTCCAAGCAGGAACAGGCCCTGTGGCGGGTGAATCATACCCTTTGGCATTGATCGCCAGCACTAGATTGGTGCCGGGTTGAGTGGCTTGTGTACCGGGTTTAACTTTGACAGCAATCAGTAAGTCCATCCCTAAACCATAAGGATTCCAGGGCTGATTCAGGGGGACAAGCTGATTCTTGAGACGATTAAATATTTGAACATCAATGGCCTGGAGAGCTGCGTTAGCAGAGGTTGACCCTTGGGAAGTGGGAGCTGCTGTAGTCTGCGCAGGTACTGCCCCATCCGTCGTGGGGGTTGACGAGGCATTGGGGAAGACATCCGAAACGCTGTTTTCTCCGCTTAGCGTTGGCAGTGGAGCACCCTCCACAGAGGTCTCTGTAGAGGTCCCAATCGGAGTACTAGAAGCTTGAGGCTGAGCAACCACAGGCTTTTCTAATTCCGAAATGGCGAATTTACCGACCCTTTTATTGATCAGTGAGCCTTTAGATGCCTCACCATCGGCAACGAAGTCTCCATCCGTATCAATTAAAACAGCACCCACGGGAAACACACATTGCAGCTCTAACCGATCGATGTCTTTGCGGGCGCGGAATTGCAGATCTCCCCCTAGAAAACCACATTCATTTTGGCTCGCCCGAACGGGCTCTGGGAAGCGAGCATTTAAGGGTTCGGTATAGCGAGAACGGCGGGGCAGCGGCGGTAGAAACTGGGCTTCATCGCCTGGGTAGGGAAGAGTGGAGCGAGATAAACCATAGCGATCGCCTTTTTTGACTTCGGCATCCCAGCAGGTGACTTGCACCTGTCGTCCCCCTCGGGTGTTCTGAAAGACGCGGAGAGATAGGATGCGATCGCGAGTACAATTCAGCTTCGCCGTCGGCCATTGACTGCGGAGAGTTTGCAGGAGCTGATCACAGGTTTGCTCGGTGCCACAGTCGCCTTTCACAGTGGCGGGAATGGCTGATTCAGGAGCGGATTCCGTCGGCGCAGAAGACTGGGCTAGGGCGGGAGACCCAAGTGCAATAGTCCCCAACTGGCCTGCGGCCATCGCCAGTCCCCATCCCCAACTCATCCCATAAAATATCTGCATGGCCTCTCCTCATACGTGATGTGTCCAAGGGTGACGACATCGTAGATATCGTCTACCGATAGCCTGGTATTGTTCCGTAATTTATCCTTTTCAGAGGCTACCCAAAACTATTGCGGTCCCCCTCTCTATCGAAAACTGCAATAGACTACTGCCCCAACACCGCAGTGTATAAAGCTGAATAATCCGCCTCAGCAAATTGAGCCATTGCTCTTTGGATTATGATTTGGATGGCTTCGGTGTTTTCGGTCGGCAGTCCTTCGGCCTGGGCTGCTTGCTGAAATAAAGTCATGTCTTTGAGCAAGTGTTTGGTGGGGAAATTGGGATTCTCAAAGTTTTGATCCAGCATTCGGGTCAGTTTTTTATCGAAGGTGGGAGCGTAGAGAGCACTGTTTCTCAGAATCTGCATAAAGGTCTCAACTTCGACCCCATAGGTTTGGCAGAAGGATAGGCTAGTGGCAAAAGCCGTGGTCAGTCCACCAATCATCTGGTTGAGGGCGAGTTTAAGAGCAGCGGCGGTGCCTACCGGGCCAACTAATAAAGGCTCGGGTCCAAAGGCTTTGAGGAGGGGAAGTTGGGTCTCAAAATCTTGGGAGGCAGCTCCCGCCATCACCAGTAACTTTCCGGCTTTAGATTCGGGGATACTGCCTAATACCGGGGCTTCTAAATAGGTGCCACCGGCTGCCTGGACCTGTTCGTGAATAGCTTTGCTTTCAGCGGGGGCAATGGTGCCCATTTGAATAATGGTCCGTCCAGATAGGGCGGATGCCGTGGGCGCCAGCAGTTCCTGAATAGCAGCAGCATTGGTGAGCATCAGAATGATGACGTCTGCAGATTGAATGACTTGGGTGGGGGAGGGAGCAATCCCAACTCCTAATTCTCTTAATGGCTCCAACTTAGAAGCCGTGCGATTGTAGGCCGTAACGGCATGCCCCACTTCCACTAACCGGGCCGCCATAGGAGCCCCCATCAATCCTGTACCGATAAATCCAACCTGCATGGCCCTGCCTCTTTCTCAATAGGTTTTTTCTGATGGTCTGTAGTGATTGTCGCTCGGCTGCTGCGCCGGGGTTGGGGAAAAGATGGATCCCAAGATGATGATCAAGGCCGACAGGGCCACGATGGGGACAACGGGTAAAAAGCCCAGCATCCAGCTAGTGGGAATCACTTTGGTCTGCACCCCTAATACCGCCAACTCACCCACGACAATGGAGACGAGACAACTCGAAGCCCTGATATTGCGGCCATACAACGCTGCAATCACGGTGGGGAACAGCACTGATAGTCCAGTAAAGGCTTGGGTGGCAAAGGCCAAAATGGTCTCTGGAGGGTTGGCAGCAATCCCTAAGCCGATGCCAGCTAAAACAATGACCCAAATTCGACCGACTAGCGTCTGTTCCGTTAAAGAAGCGTCTTGACGAAAGTAGGCGGTATAGATATCACGGGTGAGCATAGAACTTAAGGCCAAAAGCTGGGAGTCCATCGTTGACATAAAGGCTGCCAATGCCCCCACCATTACCAGGGAAGATAGCCCAGCAGACGTATATTTAGTTAGCATCATCGGGAAAATCTGATCCGCTGCTTTGCCCACTAAATCCGGGAAAGCAATATGTCCCCAAACTCCAATCAACACCGGGCAAATAAACAGCACCCCAGCCACTATCGGATAGAGCAAGACCGAGATCTTTAAGGGTTGAGGGCTTTTCGCGCTGTAAAAGCGCATAAACATCTGCGGAAACATGGGCAGGGTAAAGGACCACAGACACATGTAGCTAAACCAAGTCTTGGGGGTAAAGGACTGATCTAAGCCGCTCCGCGAAAATAATGCGGGTTTGAGGTCGTAGACGGTTTGGTTGGCGACAGAGAAGCCCCCTAACCCCTGGGCAATGGCAAATACGGCCACTAGCATCAGCACGCACATCAGTACTCCTTGCAGCACATCCGTCAGGGCCACACTCTTCATCCCGCCCAAAAACACATAGAAGACGATGGCCACGGTCAGTAAGGAGGCCCCCCAAAGATAGGGAATGGCTCCACCCGTTAGGCTTTCGAGGAGATATCCGGCTCCAATGGGTTGGAGGGTGAGATAGGGCAAAGTAAAGATGACCATTACGGCCATAAACAGGAGCTTGAGAGGCTGGCTAGGCAGGCGATCTTGAATCAGTTCCGAGGGCGTAATCAAGCCTTTCTGTTTGCCAAGCAACCAGGCCTTGTAGCCAATATAGTAGAAGCTAAGGGCGGCAAACCCCGTGCCAAAGGCCATCATTGGATAGTAGCTAATGCCAATGCGATAGCCTGCTCCAGCAAACCCGAGGAAAAAGAAGGCGCTGAAGTTGGTGGAGGCTAGGGTAAAGAAGAGAAGAATAGGACCAATGTTGCGGTTGGCCAAAAAGAAATCCTCGACAGTATTCTTTTGTTGGCGATACCCGATCAGGCCGATGCCTAGGGTAACGAGTAGGTAGATTGCAATGGCAATGTAGGGAATCAGTGTTTCCATAACCTACTGGTCCCTCTCCGCTTCTTGCCAAAGGGTGTAAGAGACCCCTGCGACGGCCAGGACAAGCCCCCCTTGCAAGATCACAAAGTAAAAAAGCCAGCCCGGTAACTGGAACCAAGAAAGGGGTATCTCTTGATCCCATCGCCAAAAATCGAGGGAGAGCAAAAACAGAATTGTAAACGAGAAAAACCAAAAATAGGGACGGTGCAGCAGGCTCATCAATCCATCAAATTCATACCCAATCAGATTAACCTGTAGCGGGATTATCCATAGATGCTCGAATTATTTTGGCTAGTTTCCAATGATTCGTAGCACTCAGCTGACAGGGATCCAAGAATCTTCTACGCTGGGAGGGTGAGCCACATCATATTTGCTAGTCACTTCCCATGGCCAACCTTAAAATCATTGATAACTTTGATGGCAGTTTCACCCTTGATCCTGAGATCAAAGCAGCTTTGTTTAATCTGCTCAACAATGAGGGATTCCTCCAGCAAGTCGCCCGTGAATCTCAGTCAGAAGCCGTTGAGTTTACCGAATTGATTTTTCAGCCCGTTCCCTACAGCGCCAATACCCCCAAAGGGATGCCCCAACTGTTTGAGCAGTATCACGAGTCAGAAGATTACGTGATCATTAACGTGCCACCCAACTTTATGTTCCAAGCCAAAGTATTTTCCCCCAGTCGCCTTTGTGCGATCTACCGCCGGATCTCGTAAAATTAGTTAACGTGGCTTTAAGGCTTACATGGACTTGGATTGACAAAGTTAAAGTCCACAAGCCAAGATTGAGAAACGTAAAATTGTTAACAGTTTGTATAAAGGTCTATGGACTGGATTTCGTTAGACACTTTGCAAACATTAGCCCACCAATACGGCTATTGGGTTGTCTGCTTCGGCATCTTATTTGAAAATTTGGGATTACCCTTACCTGGGGAAGCAATTGTCCTAGTGGGCGGCTTTCTGGCGGGTGAAGGGGATCTGAATTATTTTGGCGTATTGGGCAGTGCGATCGCAGGTTCAACCATCGGCGGCACCTGTGGCTACTGGGTAGGACATTTTGGCGGTTGGTCTTTGTTATCGAGAGCGGGTCGCCTCGTCAATATGTCTGAAGAGCGTCTTTTAGAAATTAAAGAAGGGTTCAGCACGAATGCTGCTCGAACCGTCTTAATCGGACGATTTGTGGCGCTGCTGCGGATTTTTGCCAGTCCTCTAGCGGGTATTGCAGAGATGCCCTTTCCCCGCTTTGCGTTTTTTAATACTTTGGGGGCCTGCTTATGGGCTTTGGTGATGGTAACCCTGGCTTACTTTGCAGGTGAAATCATTCCCCTATCCCGCTTGGTTAGCAGCGTGTCTCAGTTTGGACTATTTGTATTGTTGGCAATTGCGGCTTGGCTACTCTGGCCTCGTCTCCACAACCTGATTCGTCGCACCGCCTTACAAGAAGCGAGCGAGTCTGACGCGCCTTAGTACACCTGCCAAACGAGTACACCTACCAAAACGGTTCATCATCCCCGTGGAACAAACCCCTTTTACGCCGCAAGAACGGGTTGAGTCGCTCAAAGCCGGGGGATTGTCCGCTAGTGGGGCAATATTTGTTTTTACGATTTTGCTGATCCTGAATGAGTGGCTAGCACAATGGCCCATCGCGGCCTCAAGATTGCCTGGAAGCTGGATTAGCCTGAGTGGTTCTCTTGCGAGTGTAGCTATTTCTGGGCTGCTATTTGGGGTGACCTATCGCTATGCCATTCGCCAAGATACGAACCCCCAACTTAAGTCAGGCGTTGTGTTGGCTTTTAGTCTGGTCCGAGGGCTGGCTCAGGTTGATACGGGATTTGGTATCACTGATACGGTATTGCCGTTTGTGCTGATGGCTGTGGAGAGCTGGGTGGTGTTTAGTTGCGATCGCATCCTCCTCGATCTATCTCTCCAACGAGGATGGCTTAAACCCTTTTCTCCAAATTCACTTGCTCCATAACTCACCCGAGCAGGTACATTCATCTCAGAATCGAACCTACAGATAAATCGTTTCGCTATTGGTGATGGGAACATCATCACAAATCACAGGCTCAGGCGCGCTATAGGTTGTTTTTGGGGTATGAGTCAGTTCTTCAGCCTCTGGGTGGCAAGAAGTCCAAACCTCTCGCATCACTTGCATGGCAATCTCTTTAGGGAGTTTCTCAATGGTATTGCTGTGATGAAATTTGAGCGCAATAGCTAGCTGCTTTTTCAGCACACCAATTTCTTGAGTTCGATCATGATGAGAAAAGCCTGCTTGCTCAGACATATTGAGTGAAAGGGTGTAACAACGCATTTACATTCTAAACAGAGAATAGTTGATAACTCAATCATTTCTCTTCTTTTCTGTTCAGCATTAATGTTAAACGCCAAAATTAATTTGTTTGAGTTATTTTGTACTCTTCGATACAACCTATAGTCCACACCTTACAACGCTTCAACCTTTGTTAAAGCAATGTCTTTTGAGCCTCCATAGCCATTTCTAAAAATGTTTGCGGCGAAGGAATAGAACTATTGCCCTCCTGCTGTAACCATAACAAGAACTCGATGTTGCCTTTCGGACCCGGTAAGGGAGACCAAGTTACGCCTGCATAGTGCCAGCCCAAAGCCGATGCAGCTTGGTAAACCTGTGCGATCGCATCTCCATGCGCTTGGGAATCCCTTACCACACCATGCTTCCCCACTCGGTCCTTCCCCACTTCAAACTGAGGTTTCACGAGCAAAACCATTTCCCGTGGCGGCTGTAAGAGCTGCCAGAGGGCAGGCAAAACTTTCGTTAGGGAAATAAACGAGACATCAATCACACCTAGATCAGGAATGGAGGCGTCTTCAGGATATAAATCGGCAGGCTGAAGATGGCGAAGATTGGTGCGTTCCTTAAGGATGACTCGGGGATCATTGCGCAGTTCCCAAGCCACCTGCCCATAGCCCACATCAATGCCATAGACCTGTTTGGCTCCAGCCTGCAATAGACAGTCTGTAAATCCCCCTGTTGAGATACCGCCATCCAGGCAAATCCGATCCTGTATCTGGATGGGAAACTCAGCTAAAGCCTTTTCTAGCTTATGACCACCGCGAGAGACAAAGGGAGATTTTTGTTTGACTTGTATCTCTGCCGTTAATTGAACCTCGGTCCCTGGCTTATCAATAATTTGGTCATTGACTTTCACTTTCCCAGCCCGGATGACCCGTTGGGCTTGCTGTCGAGAGGTGCATAACTCTAATGACACCAGTAAGGTATCCAGTCGCTGTTTAGCCAAGGCCCAGGGGATTTTCTAATACTACTTTTTCAATTCTAAGAGTCTGCCTACCCCTGCCGATACAAACGATGTGGGGATTTAAGGATCATTCCTATGGCAGGGGGCGAACTCACCATCATTCATAGGTTTGACACGAAGGGCACGGGGAGCTTGATTAAGTCCTGCCATGACAAATAAATATTCAAGAAGAGGAAGTTCTGAATCCGCTGGTAGCCTCATTTCTATACATCTACTGTTGAACTGATTGGAGGACGTTGAATTAGCCTTAATCGATATTGCTATCAATCTCATCCCCTCAATCTATCGTTTTGAATGCATTGACCCAATAGTAAGGCTGTACCTCTTTCAAGGTCTTAACCTCCCACTTTGTCGCATCACTAGGCGTGGGAACTGCCACTTCTACCTCTTGTCCCCAATGAAACAGCCGCTCTTGGCAAATACCGCACGGTGTCAGGATCACCATAGGCGAATCCCCTGTTTGTCTAGAAACACAAACGGACGCCACAATCCGTTTACCCAATTTTTCAGCTTCACAAATCGCACCTGTCTCAGCACACAGCATCGCACTGCCCCATTCAGGTTCAAAAAAGACGCTGGTCAAGATGTCTCCATCTTCGGTATACATAGCCGCAGCGATGCCTTCTGCCCCGGGGAAACGCTTCTCTAGAAGCGCAATAGCAGCATTGACGAGGGTTTGATCTAATTTCATCATTATGGAAGCTTACTAGCAATATAGAAGCCATAGCCAAAGTACGCCTTGAACTGTTTAAACACTTGAATTTCCTGTTTTTCAGCCTCTACCAAGGCTTTTGCGCTATCGCTATGGGCATAGTGATCGAGAAAGGCATCAAATCTTTGTTCGAGTGGATAGTAGTAATTGTCTAACCAACAGTGTTCTGGCAGTACAAAATAACCGAATGGAGCGTAGCCTGCTTTTTCTAGAAGTTTTATTTTCACCGAAGCAGTATCTATTTCAGGGTACTGAGCATCCCAGTAAGCTTGAATTTCCTCGGGTCGATGGTCTGTCAGCCAGGTAATTTCGGAAACAGCAAGCACGCCTTTGGGTTTTAGAAACGGTCGCCAAAGGTTAATGCCTTGCTCGAAGCCGATATTGTAAATCGCCCCTTCAGACCAGATAACATCAAATTCATGATCCGCAAATGCCAGATTATCGATCGATCCAACTTGGGGGTGAATACATTGGCTCAGATTGCTCGTGTCTGCGTTCCGTCGCAATATTTCAATAAACTCAGGTAGAAAGTCGACGGCAATGATGTCTGCATTGAGCTGGTTTGCTAAGCACAAGGTAGAGGCCCCAGTCCCACATCCAAGATCCGCGATTTTCAAAGGTCGTGACTGGTCGAGAGCGGCCAGCATAATGGCAAGTTCTGTTTCGAGTGCTCCACCAGGACCTTGACGGTCGTTATTCTGATGCAGATCGATTAAAAGTTCTAAATTCTCCACCAGATCTTCCTGAGTTCTTCAGTAGTAACCCTCATGTTAAAGCTGTATGACATTAGCGTGGCGCAGGACAGTGAATGTCCATAACAACACTTTGTTTTATGGATTTTCAGCTAAGTACCGTTCAAAAGAATCATACTTTTCAATTTTTCCATGCTTATCACAGGTTAGATATATACCAGGATTGGTGAGCAATTTATGAATAAGCAAGTCTCTATGTTGGGCTGGGCAAGCAGATCTCAGTAATTTCATGAATTGCTCCTGCCTCTGTATTGTAAAGTGACATTCACAATCATCATGGGTCTTCAATATCCCTATATCCTTTATTAAAATCTCACACTCAATTAAAGCTATATCGCCTTCATTCCCTAAGAACGATAAGAATGCCCCAACAGTTTTGACTATCGGCACATCATTTTCAGTGGCCCACCCATAGTCTTTATAGCAAGTCGCACCAAGGGCCGTGATGGTGATTTCGTTTTCTTTTTCAAGCAACGACAAGCCATCGCTAGTGCAGAATTGCCCAAAATACAGCTCAAAACCTGCATCTGTTGCATTGTAGAGGTACACACTTGGGTTCATGATGTATGGCACATAGTGGGTGGTGGAGTTGTGCTCTTAAGTAGGGAGAATCTCACTATTATGCTGCAACCAAGAAGCTAGTTTCTCCATACTGCTCTCCTGTGTCTCAGAAGTTGCAGCTAAAGCGAGGAAAAATTTTGCTGTATCTACCTCTGAGGCCGTTAACTCAATTCCATTCACTGATAAGAATGTATAAACAGCAATAAGAGCAATCCTTTTATTACCGTCTACAAAACAATGATTTTTAACCAGCCCATAACCATAAGATGCAGCTAGGTGATACAAGGTGACATCCTCACCATAGTTATAAAGGTTTAGAGTTGACTCCAAGGCTCCCTTATCCAGTACACCTGATGTACCACCCGATTCGGCAAGGATTTCACCCTGTATGGCACAGACATCGTGCATGTCTAACCAACAAGGCTCCATTATTTAGCCAGCTCATTTAATGCATTGCGATACTTTTTCATACCTCGCCGAGCGGCTTCCATTTTTTTCTCGAAATTAGGGTCATAGGCTGATATTTCATACCCAGAAGGCGTTTTTGTTGCAAACAGCTTATCTCCATCCTCAACCTGCATATTCGCTGCCATTTCTTTAGGAACAATGACACTTAGGGAATTACCGCGCTTTTTCACATTGAGAAGCATAATCGCCTCCTGCGTAGACTGTGCTTATACTTCTCTACGTTACTACAAATGTTGCAACGCACAAGATTTGTTCAAAAAATACACTTGGGCAAGCTGATATGCAACATCTGAACTCAGCGCCGCTAGCTAAAATCTAACGTTTAGCATCATCGGCATCAGTAAAATTCAGAAAAGAGGTTGTAGAAGTATTTTCAGGACTATGTTGTTTCCTGAAAACTAACCTGGAAAAGTGTGTGACTGGCGTATAGGGTGGACATAACCACGAGGAAGCACACCAGCTATTTTCCGCGCGCCTGGGCAAAAGACTTTGAAGCATCAAGGCTGCCATGAACATACCGAGCTTTGTTACCCATTACCATCCCACTGAAGATCCACCCTTTAGGAATTTATCAGAGGTACCAAAACCAGAACGTGACAAGGTAATTGCCATGTTGGCCGAACGTCGACAACAACAGCCAAGGTCCCATAGAGTATTCGGCGCTAAATACATTTTGCTCAGACTGGCAACCGAAGAGAAACTGAGATCATTATTCTTGGCTGCTGGAGGTAGACCCGAGCGCAAAGCACCTCACTATTTTGTTTTAGGTAGCTCGAAATGGTTCGAAGGGCTTTATCCCTCAACAAAAAGTGTTGTCCTTCCTCTAGATGAGCTGGACAGTTTAACGACTAGCATCACCTTTCCAGACAGCTTTACGGCAATGAGACTCAGTGAAACTTATGGCCTACCCATGGAACCACTCAAGCCATATCACGAGAAAATTTATCTTCTATCCCAACTCTCTGAATTGATTAGAGAATTTGGAATTCCAGAAGATGCTCCTAATCCTGACTACTTTAACTATGCTCAAAAATCCTTTGAAAAATATATCGAAGTACAAGTTTGGTCAGATATACCTGTGCAGAGGTTTCTGCAGGTGAATAGCATCAAGAAACAGAACGCGAACCTGCAAATATGACAGTGCTGGAGATGCTATCTAACGTCTGAGCGTAGCTACCCGCTTGATTGGGGGAACGAGAGGTAGTTCTCCAAAAAGTTAAGAATGCAAGAACAGAATAATAGAGTTTTCTATGCAAACCATCATCACTTGTAGAGGACTACCATTAAGAGGACTATTTATTTTTTCAGCTTATAGCCCGTCCTTGTCTTATTCATCCCTCAAGTTAGATAAACCAACCGTATCTATTTTTGACAGAACCCCTATGTTTGGCAGCTTTCAAACCAGCAAGCTCAGAATTGAAATTAATGCCTCAGAGGCCGCTTTGCGAGATGCCTTAACCCAAGGATCCCAAATCAAGCAATGGCTATGGCCCCAGACCTTTTCCGATGATTTACCCACAACCTTAGAACCAGGAGCCGTCTTTACCAGTTGGCTGGGTCCCGTGGAAATCCAGCACCATATCGATGTGGTGGATAGCAACACCCTACGTTTCATTTTGAGCAAAGGGGTGGATGGGTTTCAGGAATGGTCCTGGGGCGAACAGTGGGTGCAGTCCCGTTTGGAGGGCGTTTCCTTGCTCCCCCTCAATGCAGGTCAAAGTCTGACCCTTTTGCGATTGAAAACTTTCCTAGAATGGGGAAAATCCTAGGCTTAACGTACAACCATTACAGAGCAAGAGGCGTCACTAACCACTTGACTGCTGACCGATCTTTGTAAAATTCGAGTCACTCCTGTTAGCCCTCGGCTACCAATCAGAATCAAATCAGCTTTATAGATATTGGCGACTCGAACTATTTCTTCGGCAGGATCGCCCGTAACGATTTCTAGGCTACTGTCGCATGGGAGGGACGCTTGGTAGGTTTGTAATTCTTCTTCAATATGGCGAAATAAACCCACCTGGGGATCGGAATAAGGACGATCTGCGGGCTGCTCTTCTCCCGTTTCGTTGGTAGAAATTACGTGTGTGAGCACCACTTTATCCACAGCATCCAACTGGAAACTCTTAAGGGCCTGCATGACCCGCTCCGAAATTTCAGGGCTATCTAAGGCGACCAGGATGGTATTGAACACTCAACGTCACTCCTGTTGAACCAACAATTACGATTCGCAAATTAGTAATCCCAACCAATAGACTTGCATTGTCTCGTCGTCTTCCGGTTCTATTAACTACAATTCTTAATTTTGGCTAGAGAAGTAGACTATTAACTATGCTTTCTCCAGATTCCAAGCCCCGTTGCTTACTCCATATGGATGTCAGTGCCCGCGTTCAAGGCTCTTACTCCCGCCAGCTTACCCAGACGTTTGTTAACCAATGGCAACTAGCCAACCCCAATCACCAGATTATCTATCGCGATATTGGCAGTACTCCTATCCCCCATATTGATCAGGCTTGGGTTGCGGCTTACGAGTCAGAACCAGAAGACCGTACGTCTGAGATGCAGGCTGCGATCGCACTTTCCAATACCCTGATCGATGAGCTGTTCGCAGCCGACTGCTATGTGGTGGGCATGCCCATGTATAACCTAACGGTGCCATCTACGTTTAAGGCATATCTGGATCAGGTCTGTAGACGCGATCGCACCTTGCAGATCGTCAATGGCATCCCCAAAGGGCAATTAGCAGATAAAAAGCTATTAGTGATCACCACTCGAAAATACAATTACCGAGTTGGCTCCGGGCGAGAAGAACGAGATTTTCTGGCCCCTTATCTCAGTGCAATTTTCAATGTATTAGGGCTGACAGATATTACCTATATTCATGCCGACCAACTAGCGCTATCCAACATGGAAAGAGAGCACTCACTCGCCGATGCAACCACTGCCATTCACCAACTTGCCTTGACCTTTTGATTGCACCTATAGCATTAAGGCTGGCAAGTAGATACTTTCCAGCCCCATTGATTTCTTTAATTCCAATCAGTCGTTCCCCTCACCCGCAAAATCATCAAGACTGAATCGAAGGGTTAAGTCAATCGTCTTGTTGCTTGAGAATACCTGCAAATTGCTCCTTCACACCTTCCAATAGATTGGGTTGGTCGCCATCAACTTGAGGCAAAAGACCGGCAAGCTGTTTTGACTCTTCCAACGCCATAAACATAACGACCAATTTTTCTTGGGTTTTCTGCACCGCCTCCGCCAGTTGTTCTCGATTTTCCGTCATATTTTCGATCTGGTTAGTTAATGACGAAATTTGGTCTTGTGTTTCTTCCAGTTCTTTGTCTGTTACTTGTTGTTTAACAATGGATCGAGATTGTAAAAAGATGATGAGAATAATAGCCCCTATGAAAGCGAGGAACAGAAAATCTGGAGCCATGGTTTCGTTCGCAGTCATATTAACCTTCCTTGTTTATAAGTAATGCACGCGCTTACTTATGGGTTACCACTTTGGGTAATCAACTGTAAAGCGTTCACCTATATCATCTCAACACTATGCCCATACCCGAAATAGAAAAGTTTATTAATTGACATCCAAATTGAAAAAGGCCCCCTGCTGAGCAGGGAGCCATCCAAAGGAATCACTAGCTAGTGGTTAAACTGCCACAGGCTCTTCAGTGTTCTGCACATGGGTTTCAGGATGCACCTTCGCCAGCAAGTCTCTGAGGGAAGCGCCCTCAATCACCTCCGACTCCAGCAACTGCTCCGAAATCGTCTCCAGCAGCTCCTTATTCTCCTTGAGAATACTCAGGGCTTCT
>NZ_JANQOY010000244.1 GCF_028285565.1 Acaryochloris sp. IP29b_bin.148 | reverse complement strand
GCTATCAAACAGATTAGTCGCAGAGTCAAAATTTCAGGGGCGCAGTGGAATGAAAGCAATGTCCCGCAAGTGCTTGCACATCGGTGTGCTTATCTCAATGGCTTAATTGGAATGCAAAGGTGACATGCTCCCAAGATAGTTTATATTTCAAGTACACTACTGTCGACTGGTGACAATCTCAACACTCATACCAAAGAAGCGTTCTATTAGATGTTTGAGCCTGGGCATACTAGACAATTAGTGCAATGTCTCTAACAACTCTGGTGCTTTGTACACAAAGAATGACTCCACTCAAAGTATTATGATGACTTTTCCATCTTCAAAGGGATCATTCAACAGTGTATCGACTAGTGAAATAGAGCAGATAGGGAAACTAACCAGCTTCCTACAAGCTGTAGTCTTTTAAGAGAGTGAATGAATATAGTAGCCGTCTAGAGTATGTATTCCAAAGGCTATTGTCAAAAATCAATCTTCATCTATCCTATACTGCTTTAGTTGTACCCTATAAAAAGTTCTAACCACCAATTTAGCCAATCAAAAAAACTTTTCTATAGCAAGCAAGAATGAACATTAAACTACTAATCATTAAGATCATACGGCGAATAAAAACTTATATTTGGCGAATAAAAGTCAAATCCAATCCCAATGAAGTTCATATTTTCACCCTTGCTAATGGTGCCAAATTTTCTTATCCATTAAATACTGCTGTTGGCTGCAATTTATATAGAAATAATTTTGAAGTTCAAGAGTTAAGTTTCTTTGAACGCTCAATTCAAGAAGGCAGTGTAGTTTTTGATATTGGTGCTAATGGCGGATTATATTCACTTATTGCCTCTCGAAAAGCAGGAAAGTCAGGTAACATCTACGCCTTTGAGCCAGGAAAAGCTGAATTGGAAATTTTGCATCGCAATTTAAGCATTAATTCATGTGACAATGTTGAAGTTATTGAAAAAGCTGTTTCCGATCATAGTGGTCAGTCTAAATTCGCCATTTCTAAAGATGGTGCAATGAACTCACTGATGGAAACGGAGCATCTATACCAATCAATTACTCATTGGCAAACTATTGAATTAATCTCTTTAGATGCATTCATACAGCATAATAACATCAGTAAAGTTGATTTTATTAAAGTCGATGTTGAAGGTGCCGAAGAGTTAGTGTTTAAGGGCGCCACAAAACTCTTAAGTTCTCCATCCCCTCCTACTCTACTATTTGAAGGCTGCAATAGCACATTAGCTACCTTTGGGTGCTCAGCTGAAGATCTGATCAACGGTATTCAAGAATTTGGTTTTTCCGTATACAGCTTAAACTTTAATGGTGAGCTTATACCAGTAAGCGAGAATAATCCAACCATGAATGGGAAAATTTATAATTTTATTGCAAAAAAATAGATTAAAGCTTTCCTAGTCTAATTTCTTTTAAATGAGTATTCTTTAAATCAAATGGCTGCTTTCTCTGATTAAACATGGCTCTAAATAACAAGTGCTTGCGTTGTTTAACTTCTTCTGTTGAACCATTCTTGAGTGAATACGTTGTTGCTAGTGTTGAGTCTCATTTATTACTGAAGCTAACAAGCTCTTCTGACCATCAAAATTTCTGGTTAATCAGATTCGTGTCAAGAGTTGCCAAGAAGAGTGGTTTACTGTTTAGGTTACCCAATTTGTCCAAGCGCAAAGCATATATAGTGGTTCTCATGGGAGTAGGAAGAATCTACCGTATATTTCCCATTTGTTATTGGAATGAAATCATCCCATATTGTTATGACTGTTGGCCAAGCACATGGCCAGCATGGCAATCTTTCTTTATTAAGAATAAGGTGAAAGCAGCTTTCTTCACATCAAAACAAGCAGCTTTACACTTTTCTTCAATCAACTCTCAAATGTATTGCAAATGGCTCCCAGAGGCAACCTACTCAGATGATTATCTTCCTCAGAAGAAGCTTAAGCATCGGAATATTGATATTCTGGAACTAGGCAGAAGGTATTCTCTATATCATAAATCCATTGTCAATTATTGCTCTCAGTATGGGTATAAACATTTATACGAGGAAAAGGCTAGTGAAATTTTATTTCCCACAACTCAGCAACTCATTGAAGGCTTTGCAGATAGCAAGATATGTCTCTGTTTCCCCGCAGCTCTCACTCATCCAGAAAAAGCCCAAGGTGTAGAAACCGTTACTCATAGATACTTTGAATCTATGGCCTCCAAGTGTTTAATAGTGGGGAAATGCCCTGGAGAGCTACTAGAAATATTTGGATATAATCCAGTAATAGAAGTTGATATGAAAAATCCTTTTCAGCAACTGTTAGGCATTCTTAATACTATTAATAGTTATCAAGACCTAGTCAATAGCAACTATGAACGTTTGTTAGAGATAGGGACATGGGAAGTCAGAATACAAGAGATGGTAGATATACTCACTAATGAGTTAACTTACTGTCTGTAATAATATTGTTTACAAATCAAGTCTAAATTCGTTTACTGTTTAATTTTCCATCAAATTCCTTTTAGGCATGAAAATCTCTACTATCCTTCACTCTGCAAGTAAGTATTTACAGTATCCTGAATTACTAATGCTGAGACGTAAGGGAGTTACTGCTTCTCAATACTCTCGATATGGCCAAAAGTGGATTAAAGACTTAAATCTGCAAGCGATTTTTGATATCGGAGCAAACGTTGGCCAGTCTGCAATTGCTTTTCATGCACTTTTCCCATCAGCTCAAATTTATTCATTTGAACCTGTTCCTGACTGTTTTGAAACCCTTAAAGCCCGGACACGCGGAATCTCAAATATTCATGCTTTTAATACAGCCCTAGGAACTATTGTTGGTGAAATGGAGTTTGAAAGGAACGAATTTCCCGCTTGTTCTTCTTTCTTACCACTCAGCAAATCTCACATAACATTATTTAATTACGCTGTTCAAACTAATACCATCAAAGTTCAAGTTGACACTTTAGACAATTTCGCATCTCAATGCACTCTCCCCTCACCAATTATGCTCAAAATTGATGTTCAAGGATTTGAAGAAAAAGTGCTTAGGGGTGGTGAAAGTTTAGTGCGTAGATCAAGCGTATTAATTATTGAGACTTCTTTCAAAGCGTTATATGAAGGTCAACCTTTATTTAAGGATATCTATTCAATTCTTCAAAGCTGGGGGTTTGAATATGCTGGATCGGTAGAAAATTTACAAGATCCTATAACAGGTGTGATTCTACAGTCAGATTCTATCTTTCGCAAGCTATGAGTATATTTTCAAATGATCTCAAGCTCAAACCACTGCATTCAAAACTTAGTGATTTGTATTCCTGCTCACAACCCTAGCCAGGAATTAGTTAATGCATTGAAATCTATCGATACTCACGTACGGGCATGGTGTAGAGATCAAAACATTATATGTACTTTACTCATAACAAATAGTGGAGTACCAATAAATATTAATGGTTACTGGCAAGGAGACTTCAAAATCTTCAAAGTACCTTCCCATTTTTATTGGAGTGCAGCGGTTCAGTTCCTATTCACCCAAGCAAAATCATTTAATCCAACTCATATTCTTTTAATGAATCATGATATTCTAGCAGAGTCTACGAGTTTCTTAGAGATTGTTGAACTTTTGTCAAAGTATCCAAAAGCAGTTATCTCTTCTATTAGTGTTACCAGCCGCGATCGCATCATCGAAAATGCTGGTTTTCTCTACAAAAATGGAGCCTTACCCTTTTCTAACCCTTACTGTGAAAAGCCTTGCAAGTCTTTACCTAAGGAGCCATACCAAGTAGACTCATTAAACGGTCGCTTTGTCTTGTTTCCAGTCGAAGCAGCAAATCCTAATTTCTTAGTCCCACATTTAGTGCCTCACTACTTCGCAGATACTCTCCTATCAGCTAATGCAAGACGAAACGGTTTTTCATTAGTCATCGCACCTAAATCTATTATTTTTTCAGCTCAGCATGACACAGAATTTAAACGTTCTAGACAGCGTTGTGATACTCTTCAAGGACTTTTTAGATGCTTATTTACCCCCTATTCCTATCGATATATTTGGGGAGGGTTTTGGGGACAACTAATGTTGGCAGATAATTTCATTTTGGGCGTAATAATATCCATAAAATATACTTCAGGACGAATCATAAAATCTTTCTTAGAGTACTTTGGAATTATTACGCCGCTTTAGCGACTTCATAAATTATTGAATGTTTCACAATTTCTAATACATGCCTTACATACCCAGAATATTCAAGAAGCTAAACTTCTCAATAGAAACCTCATGATTTAGCTAATAGTTATCCAAAAAACTTTATCCATCCAAATGATGAGACATCTAAATCTATCGTAGTATATCCTTAAAAAAATATTTTTATGTTATTCCATAGATGTGTTTATTGTGGTGGAGCATTAAAACCTTTTAGATCAGAACCATTAAGCTGTGCTTATGATGAGATCAATCTATCTGCACATCTTAAATCTGAAAAATCACCAACACTCAGCTCTGGGAAATGCATATCATGTCAATCCATTATTGCCAATGATTTTCGGATGTCTGACGAAGTTGATATTTTAAATGCTTATACCCAAGCTCCTTCAGCTTACGTATCTAGGGACCAAGACTTTCAGGGTAATCTTCCTTTCTATAAGACAATAGAAAAATTAATTAATCCAAAAGCTAAGCCCATGACTATATGTGATGTTGGATGTAATAGTGGTCAATTTCTAAGATCGCTCGATGAATCTTGGGATAAATTTGGTGTTGAACCGGGTTCACTCGCACTGCAGTTACTAGAAGATCAGTCCATCAACACCCATCAAGGCACCTTAGCAAACAGTCCATTTCCCAAACAATCAATGGACTACATTACTTATTTTGATGTTTTTGAACATCTCCCAAACCCAAAAGAAGAAATTGAAATTGCCAAATCATTTCTCAAACAGAATGGAAAATTAGCGATTTTAACGGGTAATTCAACCAGTATGACCGCCAAAGCTGCTGGACCTACCTGGACATACTTAAGCCATGTAGGTCATATTTCAGTGCCATCAGAAAAAGCCCTTACACAAGCCTTATCTCTATCGGGTTTTACCAAGATAGAGACACTGAAATTAAGTCACCCATATTCCAGAAGCTTTTTCGATTGGCTGATCCTCCTCACACTCAGTAAAATTTTAGGAACCCCTGCCAGAATAAAGTTTTTCAATAGACGTTGGACAGTACCTCTATTCCAAGATCATATGCTAGTCATAGCCAGCTAATTGCACAATCACTCTAGAATGACTGCTCTCTTTGCTAAATTCAATGGCTAGATTCGAGCGCCCATTCCGCAACACACCTTATTTCACCTTACTTACAAAAACTCGTACAAAGCAATATTCAACATTTTCTAGTTATTTTCTTTTCTCCGGGAAAACCACGAGAAACGCCGCCCTCCACTAAGCCCAAGCTCAGTAATATTGCTATCAGGAGAAACCACTAGGAATTGGGGATACCCTAGGACGGTAAATCCGTGATAATCCTGTTTCAATCTGAATCACTTTAGCAGATGATAAAAGAGAACTCAGGAAAAAAGCGGGGAAATGATGTTAACCAGCCTATTAGCCGAAGCATTAGCAGTTACCTTTGATAACTTGACCATGACAGCAACGATCTTAGACTGTGCAGAAGAAGCAGCAGAAGATCTAGGCCCGGAAGCCAGACAAAGACTGGCCCTTGTTCATACTGGCTTAGCAATGGCGATTCAGGGTATGGAATGCGATGAACTCCAACAACTGATCAAACAGTCTGAACTTTTTTGTGACTATTAAATCTCTGCGACTCTGCGACTTTCTTGATTTGATAGCTTAATCCAGCTAGTCGACCAAAGATGCAGCTTTTCAACCAATCCACAACGTTACTCAACCCATTCTTACAATTTGACTCACACAACTAAACCTGAATTCGGGATAATCTACCCCCCTTATTCGTGCGTTGGCCGGAACCTTTTTACTTGTATACATAGAAGTATCTCAGAAATAGGTTGAGCCCAAATAGGAGTGACTTAGTCTGCTTTCGAATGCGCATAAGTACTTTTCGGGACGAGTTGAATAGGAGAAGGAGAAGACATTTCCATTCTTTCCCATTGCACAGTGGGTAGATATACCTTGAAGCAACTCCCTACTCCTACCTGGCTTTGAATCGTAATCTTACCTTTGTGGAGCTGGGCAATAGACTGAGCAATAGCTAAGCCTAAACCTAATCCGCCTTGCTGACGCGCTCTGGACTTATCAACTCGATAAAATCGATTGAAGATAAAGGGAATTTGTTCTTTGGAAATACCAATTCCTGTATCTTCCACACTAATGACGGTAGCGTAGTTAGCGCGGTTAACTGATAAAGTCACGGTTCCGCCAGAAGGTGTATAAAGGACTGCATTTCGGAGAAGATTTGAGAACAATCTAGCCAACTGCATTGCGTCCCCCACAAGCGTCATCGGCACAATACCTTGACTCACCAGATTAATTTCCTTAGCCTGGGCAGAAGGTTCCAAAAAATCTATTAAATCCCTGAGCACTTCGTCTAAGGCAACTCTTGTCCACTCTCGTCTGGCAGTCGGGACAGACGTATCTGTACGAGCCAGAAATAACAAATCCTCGACTAATCGATTCATTTGAGCAGTCGCACTAGAAATAGCAGCTAGCTTCTTGGCATCTTTAGGATGAATTCTCTCTGGATGATTCATCATCACCTCCACAGAGGTTTTGATAACAGTCAGAGGAGTGCGTAGCTCATGAGAAGCATCCGCTGTAAACTGCTTCAATCTTAAAAAGCTTTGTTCGACAGGCTTCAGAGAATACTCCGTAAGCCACAACCCACCAATCCCTACCAGTCCTAAGGCAATGGTCCCACCCACACCTAAGCCCCAAAGCAGCCTGTATTGAGCTTTTTCCACAGGGGCAATCGATTGACTAGCCCGAATGTAGCCCACCAGCACAGGGCGGCGTAATGTATCTGCATCACTATGCACAGAGATAGTGTAGGCTCGCACCTGAAACGCTTTGTGCTCTGGAATCACTCGAACAACAATATTTTGTTCTCTTAACTTGGGTGGTAAATGAAGCGTAATCGCTCCTTTACGGGCTAGCAATCTACCGTCCGCCGTAAACCACTCCAAACTATGGCGATCGCGGTTGAAAATATCTCGCCAAGGCACCTTATCTACTTTGTCTAGATAGGGCTTTCCCTCTTTTGTAATCTCAGAAAGAGATAGCGCTGCTGATTGGGCTAAGGTCTGCAGCTCAGCATCAATTTGTGCATACAATCTACGGCTCACAAACACATAGACTTGGACGCTAAAAACGGTCAAAATTGCTGCCATTACCAGTAAGTAAGACAGCAATAAACGCCAGCGTAAGCCCTGAAATAGAGGATTACGAAACCTGTTTAAGACGATAGCCAAAACCATAGACCGTTTGAATTAAATCACTTGGAGCCCCTGCCCCTTTTAACTTATGCCTTAACCCTTTTATATGGGCTTTCACTGTATCTTCTTCTGGCAAAACCTCATACGCCCACAAATGCTCTAAAATTTGGGCTCGACTAAAGACTCGACGTTTATTTCTTAAAAACAGCTCCAGCAAGCTGTATTCTTTAGGCGTTAAGGCAAGCAGTTCCTCACCGAAAAAAACCTCACAGGTATTAGGATTCAACCGTAAGTCTTCCCATTCCAAAATAGGAGGAGACGTCATGGGACCTCGACGTAACAGCGCTCGAATTCTGGCTGAGATTTCCTCTAATTCACAAGGTTTAACCACATAATCATCAGCCCCGGCATCTAATCCATCTACTTTATTGGACGTTGTATCCCGAGCCGTTAGCATCAAAACCGGAATATTGGAACCTTGGGCTCTCAACTGCCGACAGAAAGTCAAACCATCCATTTTAGGTAGCATGACATCCAACAAAATCAAGTCATAGGTAAAGGCTTCTAATAGTTCCCAACCCATTTCACCATCATGGGCAATGTCCACTGCATAATGCTGATCTGTTAGATCCTCTGCCAGCGCTTCTGCAATTCGCTCATCATCCTCGACCAGTAGAAGTTTCATATCTTTATTCCTCCCATTGAAATTGAATGGGATGATCTAACCTGTTTGCCGATGCCCCATATAGAAAACATTACGACAAACTGGACGTGTCGTAATGTTTTCTTATCAAGAATCGACTGTCACACTCATTTTAGAACCACTGTAAGGCTCTAATTCGTTTGCAACATCTGTTGAACTTTAGTTCTCAGATCCTGATCCTGACGAACAGCTGCCAAGATTTGGCTAAACCGCTGCGGTTCCAACCCTTGAGAGCGAATAATTTGCTCTTGCTCAGCTTGTCCCTTTTGTTCAATGGCTTGAATCTTAGTCATTGCCTGCTCAAAAGACTGCTTTTCCTGATCCGTAGCTTCTACAGCCGGCGCATTGGCTTGCTGACCATTGTACAGAGCATTGAACTTATCTTGGCTCAGCCCAGATTGTCCAATGATCTGGGTAATTTCCCCTTTAGTGTTTTGTTCAACACTACTCAACTGAGGAATAGCAGTTGCAAACTGTTTAAGCTCTGTGTCAGAGATATTAGACTGTGCTTCCGGTTCAGCTCCAGCTTCGGGTTTTAGATCCTCTGCGGTAGGTGAAGCAGCAGGGGTACTACTAGCAGGCTGCTCTGCAGGCACTGCCCCTTCAGGTGCAGCTTCCTCAGCTGGAGTAGCAGGCGTTACACCTGTAGGTTCAGGCGATTGTGAAGCCCCACCTTCAGGATCTGCGACAGGCGGTGTGTCAGTGGGAGGAGTGACGGTAGGAGGAGTCGCTGTGGGAGCTTTCAGTACAGGCGGTTGTTCAGCACCCCCTTCTGCAGCATCAGTAGCAGCAGCATCTGCTGGGTCAACAGCAGCTGGCGCATCGCTTGCAGCAGGCTTCTCAGCACCGCCTTCTGCAGCATCGGTAGCAGCAGCATCTGCTGGGTCAATAGCAGCTGGCGCATCGCTTGTACCAGGCGTCTCGGTGGGCTCAGCCACTTGTGGAGACTCACCTTCAGGACCTGCGACAGGCGGGGTTGCAGTAGGAGCTTTCAGCACAGGCGGTTGTTCAGCACCCCCTTCTGCAGCATCGGTAGCAGCAGCATCTGCTGGGTCAATAGTAGCCGGCGTATCGCTTGCAGCTGGCGTCTCAGTGGGTTCTTCAGCACCTCCTTCTGCAACAGAATTTTCTGCAGCGTCGGTGTCTGCTGAGTCAACAGATGGAGTATCACTGGCAGCAGGCGCCGTTCCTTCAGTCGCAGAACTATCGACAAGCTGGCTATCAGCTTCGACAGTTGCATCAGCCTCTGCTAACAAGTGCTCCAGTGTATTGCTCGCTTTGTTAGCCGTCAACAGTGAGGATTGGCTGGCAAGCGCAGGTAAACTGGCCAAAACACTGATGCTTGTGACACCAAGTAATGTGGGGAAGAATCTTAGGGTTGATAAATACTTCTGAGTATTCATAAGTACTCCTTAAATTAGTTCATTGACTTTTTGTTCTAGAGTGATTTTTTGTAGATCTAAGCTCACCGTTTTTTCACATTTGCGCTGTACGTAGTGATCCAGGTTTTTCAGCAAATGTGTAATTTCTTCGTTCGGCAATCTTTGATCGTTTTAAGTTACCTTCATTCAGGCACTATGATTCCTCTAAATAGACCATTCAGCCGTTCTTCGGTTGAAGACAGCTGAATGGGAAAGGAGTGATGTTATTCCTAAGGAGCTTGAGGATCAGTTGCATCAGTAGATTCAGATGCATCTGGAATGGCAGGCACCTCAGCATCAGGAGCCTCAGCGTCAGGAATAGCAGGAATGTCAGAAGCATCAGGTGCAGTCACATCAGTATCTGCATCGGGAGCAGGTGGATAGTTGGGACTTTCAGTGTCTTCTAACTCAGCACCACCTTGAGGAGCATCAACTTGGCTCCCAGGTTGTGTTGGATTTTCACTAACCGTCTCACAAGCACCTAATAACGTAGCCAGTCCTAAAGTTAGCAATACAGGGATGAGTTTGAGCTTCACTTCTAATACCTCCTTCAAAGTGAGAAAATCGAAGTTTCTTTAGAACTCCTTCAGACTCTGAGCATAAATTTAAAAAGTGAAGAAAATGAGAAAAGACTCATTTTGCATCCCAGTTTGCAGAGGCAAATCCGTTAGATCCAAGAGTATGCTTAGGCTTTTCAGCTGCACATGAAATAACATTTATCCTGCTGAAAACGTGCGACGAGGAACTGAGTAGTGAAGAAAATCATGAGCAAGTTCGGTATGAGGAAAAATCGCACTGGCTTCGAGCAATAAATCTTGTAAGGCAGTGGAGCTATTCGGTGCATAGCGAGGGCTAAAATGCGTGAGGAACAGCTTTTTAGCCCCTGCAGCTTGAGCAACTTGAGCTGCCATTGTGGAAGTTGAATGTAGTCTCTGATAAGCTAACTCGGCTTCTTGATGAGCAAAGGTTGCCTCGTGAATCACAACATCTGCATCCATTGATAGTTCAACAGCTTCTGGACAATAAATTGTATCTGTGCAGTAGGCAATTTTACGGCCCACTTCAGAAGGGCCACAAAACTCATGTCCAGTGAAGGTTCGTCCATCAGGTAAGGTTATGTCTTCTCCTCGTTTCAGACGTCCATAAAGTGGACCTGCAGGAATGCCAAGACTTTCCGCTTTATGGGTATCGAAGCGACCAGGGCGATCGCATTCTTGTATCCGATAGCCAAAGGCAGGGACCCGATGCTTTAGAGGAGCACAGATAACAGAATAGTCTGGGTCAGAAAAGACCACACCAGGGCGAACGGTATGCACTTGAATAGGATAAGAGAAATGCGTTTGTGAGTATCGTCGGCACGCTTGCAAATAATCCTCCAATCCAGGCGGACCATAAATATCAATGCGCTCTGTATTACCCGCCAAGCCGCAACTCGCCAACAATCCCATCAAGCCAAAAATATGGTCCCCATGCATATGAGTAATAAAAATGCGCCTAATCTGGCTGCTTTTTAAGTCACTACGCAGCAGTTGATGTTGAGTGCCTTCACCACAATCAAATAGCCATATCTCTGCGCGTTGGGCTAGCCGGAGAGCCATACTAGATACATTGCGCGATCGCGTAGGTACACCAGAACTCGTACCTAAAAAGGTAATTTGCAAAGCTTGACTATCCTTTCACCCGAATCTACTCTTACCTCTATTTTCCCCTATCATTGTGGTACTCTATGGCACGAATTATTCAATGGACTCTACCCCAACTCCAACCAGGCAAAGAGTTTTTTGAATAAGCTGCCATACAACACCTTCCACCGCAAATCTAAACTCTCACTCTCCAAAGGAACCTAAATGATCTGGTTCTGCTTGTTGCGTTTATGCAACCAAGCTGCAAAAACGAACAAAATTGCCAACAACAAATAACTCAAAGCCCAATCTCTTCCAGTTCCCCATCCCAAGTTCACCACTGTATCCGTTGGGGTCCAAGCAAAACTATGAATGAGTCCAACCCAAGCTAAAATGGATGCCCCTAAGGCCCAAAGAGCCGCTAGGCCAAATTTCTGCTCAATGATATAGACCGTAATGGCAGCTAAAATCATTGCCAGCAGAATAACGCCTTGCTCTAGAGCAAACGCTCCCTCAATGAACGTATCGCTCATCTTAAAATTTTCCACTAAAACTTCTGGTTGAAAAGGCTGTTCAGGTGTGCCGACTCCAGCAACACGCATACTATTTTTGGCCATCAATGCCCCCCATGCAGCAATTCCTGGCATTAATCCAACCACCACTGCTGGTGCATGAGCTTTAGGCGTTGCAGTAAAGCCCTGAGCCACAATCACGATGCCAATCCAAAGCACAATCGCCATACCCGCATCAATAGGCACCAAATAAGTAATCACCCCCAGCGTGCCGCTTAAGCACAAAATCCCCATAACCAAACCATTGAGCCATGAATAGCCAACCCGAGCGCCCATATCCTTCCAACCGGGGTGGCCAATATAGATTGTTGTGGGAAAACAAGAGCCACATACCGCAGCCACTAACGTTCCGATACCATTAGCAGCCAAGCAAGGAGCGGTAGGATACCGATCACCTGCTGCCTCTGCACTCTCCAGATTTTGCAAGCTGCCCACCAAATTAAATAATCCCATTGGCAAAATGATGCTGAAATATTTACTCAACACACCAGCTTGCTCCCAAATCGATCCCATCCAAAACTTTGGAAGATAAAAACCTAAGGGTTGCATCGCTTGTTCAAACACCGCCGGATCCCATTGAACAAATCCAGTGGCCCAAGCAAGCACCATCCCCAATAAAACCGACAACAACCCTCCTGGAAGGCCAAAATCAACCTGACCAAAGTAAGTCAACAGAATCACTCCCAACGGCAGCAAGCCCACAATGGGATTTGCAAAAGTACGCAGCAAAAACCCTATAGCAATGAACGTTAACGCAATCCCCCCCAAGGTTGAGAGCATTGCTGCCCGAGGCGCTACCTGCCTCAGTCGATTGCCAATCCAAGCACCTGCTAATTCAATCAATCCAGAGCCTAAACAGGCCACTAACCCTGCTTGCCAAGCAATCTCAGCTGCTTGAGGAGGGGCCATCCCTGATGCCAGAGCATCTAACTTGACAGGCAGCATGACCAAAAATATGTAGGCAAACAGGCTAACAGTATTGATGCCATAGGGAAGTGCTGTTAAGTCATCTCGTCCCTCTCTCAGTCCTTGCCGATAGGCCAACCAACTGTAGTAGACATTTCCTAAGATCAAACTCAGGGCAACGCCTGGAAGGATTCGGCCATAGACCAAATCCGCACCAAACCCCAGGACACCCTGACATAAACCTACAATCAATAAGATTTGGACAATATTATCAATCGCTAATCCAAAAAAACCATCGATATCTTTACGGACAAACCAACTCGGCGTTGCACTGGCTGGTTCCGTCATTTATTCGCTCTCCCGGCTCAACATTGCCTTCATCATGGCACTCTGACTGACCCTTTGATAAATCGTTCGCAAACAATCACTAATCAGAGGATCGCCTCCCGTTTTACCCGCAGAAGGTAATGGCAGGGGACCCAATACATCCAAAACCGTTTCACTAGTGGGTGGCGGCGTAATGACCACCAAAGAGGGATCCAACTGCTGGTCATAACGCCAAAAGTTGGGTTTAACTTGAAATGCCAAAGCTTGGGGGACATCGGCATTTTTAGGCTCATCTTCTTCACTCTCAGAGCCTACACTCCTCATCTGTCGTAAGTCTTCTACAATGCTTTGCTTGGTTCGTCCTCGAAGCTGCAGCAAAATAAAAGGATCTTGACTAAAGTAATCACCTAGTAAATAGTACACAGCCCCAATATGCTTACAAGGATTAACAGGATCAGGGCAAGAGCATCGACTATGGATATCAAACTTACTAAAAGGGAATAAGCTTAGACCACTCGCAGTAAAAGCCTCCTCAATATTTTGGGGCATTTCGCCAGCGAGAAGTTTTGCTGCAAAGATAGCCCGCTGAGACATCTCTTCAATCACAAATCCCCACTGTTCATCCGTAAACGAGTCAAGTGCTAAGGAAACCTTATAAGGTTGTTCGGCAGTTCCTTGAACCCGTGCAACGACCTTGGGACCGTTGAATTCCAATTTCAGTACCCGACCTTCACGAACGTAGTTACGAGCCCGTTCTAATCGTCGACGCCAACCAAAGGACTCTAGTACATCAACCCATCGTTGCGCCCACCATTCTCGTTTTCCAAGAACATTAGCCTCACTAGGCTGGCCTTCAGACGATTTCGCGTTTAAGGAGACCAATCGAGGAGCGGAAGAAGACTCTTCCTTAATCCCCTTAGCAACATTTTGAGAGAACTGTTCAGGCATAGGGCATATCCCCATCAATTTGATTGAGTCTGACCGATTTCAAGCTGGCAAACCAGAATCCACAGCAAACTTTCCTAACAAAAAAGGTAGACCCCCTCAAATGAGAAGGTCTACCTCGAATATTAACCTGGCACCGAGCTATTTTTCCAGGGGGCTACCCCCCAAGTATCTTCGCCGCTACAGCGTTTCACAACCGAGTTCGGGATGGATCGGAGTGGGTCCACCGTGCAATAAGCACCAGGAAGACTATTAGGGTTAAAACCCTGAAGACTGCATAGCTAAATTCTGTCAAACAACCAACAAATCATGAGGTCAAGCCCTCGGTCTATTAGTACGGCTCGACTGCACGTGTTACCACGCTTCCATCTGCCGCCTATTAACGGGTCGTCTTCCCGTGACCTTACTGGCTTATGCCATGAGAGCACTCATCTTGAGGTGGGCTTCCCACTTAGATGCTTTCAGCGGTTATCCGCTCCGCACTTGGCTACCCTGCGTTTACCGTTGGCACGATAACAGGTACACCAGCGGTGCGTCCCTCCCGGTCCTCTCGTACTAAGGAGGGATCCTCTCAATGCTCTTACGCCTACACCGGATATGGACCGAACTGTCTCACGACGTTCTGAACCCAGCTCACGTACCGCTTTAATGGGCGAACAGCCCAACCCTTGGGACGTACTAC
>NZ_JANQOY010000178.1 GCF_028285565.1 Acaryochloris sp. IP29b_bin.148 | reverse complement strand
CGTGCTTGGATGGCACCCCAAGACCAAATCCATGAAAACTTCATCTTCCCTGAGGAGGTTCTACCACGTGGAAACGCCCTTTAATCCGTCTGCGGCAGGATATGACCGCGCAACAACTGGCTACGGCTGGTGGGCTGGAAATGCACGCCTCACTGACCTATCGGGTCAGCTGACAGGAGCTCATATTGCTCATGCCGGCATGATGACTTTTTGGGCCGGTGCCATGACCTTGTTTGAGGTTTCTCACTTTATCCCTGAAAAGCCCATGTATGAGCAAGGCAGCATTCTGCTAGCTCACTTGGCTGCTGAAGGATTTGGTGTAGGACCGGGTGGAGAGGTCATTAGCACCTATCCCTACTTTGTGATTGGTGCAATTCACCTTATTGCTTCTGCTGTTCTTGGCTTTGGTGGTCTTTACCATACTTTTAGAGGTCCTGCTAAGTTTGAGGACTTCTCTGATTACTGGGGATATGACTGGGAAGACAAAGAGAAAATGATGCAGATCCTGGGGATCCACTTGATTTTCCTGGGAATTGGTGCTCTTGCCTTTGCTGCAAAAGCGATGTTCTTTGGTGGTCTCTATGATCCTTGGGCACCGGGTGGCGGAGATGTTCGCCTAATTACTAATCCAACTTGGAACTTTGGTACTTTCCTCGGTTACATCACTCGTTCTCCTTGGGGAGAAGGTGGTTGGATTGTTAGCGTCAACAACCTAGAAGACGTTGTGGGTGGTCACCTTCTCGTCGGTGTTCACTACATCTTCGGTGGTGTTTTCCATATCCTTGTTAAGCCCTGGGGTTGGGTTCGTCGGGCCTATGTTTGGTCTGGTGAAGCCTATCTTTCTTACAGCTTGGGTGCCCTATATATGTGTGGCATGATTGCTGTTGGCTACATCTGGTTTAACAATACTGTTTATCCCAGTGAATTCTATGGTCCTACTGCTGCTGAGGCTTCTCAGGCGCAGGCAATGACCTTCTTAATCCGTGACCAAAGGTTGGGTGCAAACATCGCTTCCGCCCAAGGTCCTACCGGCCTGGGTAAGTATTTGATGCGCTCTCCTTCTGGTGAGATCATCTTTGGTGGAGAGACCATGCGTTTCTGGGATTTCCGTGGACCTTGGTTGGAGCCCCTCCGTGGACCCAATGGTTTGGATCTCAACAAGCTCAGAAATGATATTCAGCCTTGGCAAGCTCGCCGTGCGGCTGAGTATATGACTCATGCTCCTTTGGGTGCATTGAACTCTGTAGGTGGTGTGGCAACTGAAATCAACTCGGTGAACTACGTTTCTCCTCGTTCTTGGTTGTCAACGTCTCACTTCTGCCTTGCTTTCTTCTTCTTTGTTGGCCATATCTGGCACTCCGGCCGCGCCCGAGCTGCTGCCGCTGGTTTTGAGAAGGGAATTGAGCGAAAGACAGAATACACATTGTCTTTACCTGACATTGATGCGACAGCAGTTGATTAAGTTGTTTTTGACGGCTTTAATGACTCGCTTTAGCTGAGTGTTTATCAGCAGGAAAGCTCCTACTCAAATTAGTAGGAGCTTTCTTATTAGGTATGACTATCAACCTATTTTGCATAGAAAATGTGCTTATCCAACATTGAAAGTTGTTTAGGATTTAAAATAGAGTTTAGATATGCTCCCATGAGGTAATGCAGACAATGCGCGAGTCTGACTTGACCGATCTACTCCAATGGACTTCAACTGCAGAAGCTAAACTCAAAAACATTCCATTTTTTGCGAGATCCCAAGCTCGACAGAAGATTGAGGCAATTGCTAGGGAGTCAAATTTGGATGTAGTCACTGTAGAATTGGTCGAGCTAGCTCGCCTGGAATTTGGTCAATAGCTCAACGACCTACTCCTAAATTGGCACTAGTCTGTAAGTTGAGCTAGCATTCCTTCCTTTATGAAGGCTAATTTATGAGAGTCAGGACTGATAATACTTAAACAAGCTAAGCGAATATAGTACTTACCTGTCTCAGCTATTTTGCTGGACTGTTGGCTGAAGTCCAACGGGTTGATAAGACACAATTTACATTTCTGATTGGATTGAACTCTACTATCTAGAATCATGCTTAAAATATTATTGGGCGACCCGAATAAGCGAAAGCTCAAAAAGTATCAACCTGATGTGGTTGAGATTAATCTTCTTGAAGAAGAGGTAGAAGTTCTCTCAGATCAGGAATTAAAAGCCAAAACAGATGAATTCAAGGAACGTCTGAAGAATGGTGAGACCTTAGACGATCTATTGCCGGAAACCTTTGCCGTTGTCCGGGAAGCGTCCAAGCGAGTTCTCGGTATGCGCCACTTTGATGTCCAACTTCTAGGCGGCATGATTCTGCATGATGGCCAGATTGCCGAGATGAAGACGGGTGAAGGTAAAACGTTAGTCTCAACGTTACCGGCATACCTTAATGCCCTAACGGGCAGAGGGGTTCACGTTATTACAGTGAATGACTATTTGGCTCGGCGTGATGCTGAGTGGATGGGGCAGGTTCACAGGTTCTTGGGGCTTAGCGTGGGTCTGATTCAACAGTCTATGTCTCCGATTGAACGCAAGAAAAATTACGCTTGCGATATTACCTATGGAACCAACAGTGAAATTGGGTTTGACTATCTGCGAGATAATATGTCGACTTCGATTGAGGAAGTCGTTCAACGCCCGCTTCACTATTGTGTGATTGACGAAGTGGATTCTGTTCTGGTTGATGAAGCACGGACTCCTCTAATTATCTCGGGTCAAGTTGAGCGACCCACAGAAAAGTATTTGGATGCCTCTAAAGTTGCCAATGCGTTGCAACCTGAAGAGCATTACGAAGTGGACGAAAAGGCGCGCAACGTTATTTTGACGGATGAAGGCTTTGTTGAAGCGGAGCAAATCTTAGGCGTTAGTGATCTATTTGATCCTGAAGATCCTTGGGCGCACTATGTGTTCAATGCCATTAAGGCTAAGGAGCTTTTTATCAATGACGTGAATTACATCGTTCGTAATGATGAGATTGTCATTGTCGATGAATTTACAGGTCGGGTGATGCCAGGACGGCGATGGAGCGATGGTCTCCACCAAGCGATTGAGGCGAAGGAAAAAGTCGAAATTCAGAATGAGACGCAAACTTTAGCCACGATTACTTATCAAAATCTATTCTTGCTCTATGACAAGTTGGCAGGGATGACGGGAACGGCCAAGACAGAAGAAGCTGAATTCGAAAAGATTTATAAATTAGAAGTGACGATTGTCCCCACTAATCGCTCTAATCAACGGCAAGATATCTCTGATGTGGTCTACAAGAGTGAAGAAGCAAAGTGGTTAGCAGTCGCCAATGAATGTGCTGAGATGTACGAGGTGGGGCGTCCCATCTTGGTGGGAACCACCAGTGTTGAGAAGTCTGAGGTCTTATCTAAACTGCTACTGGAGCGCAATATTCCTCATAACCTCCTGAACGCCAAGCCGGAGAATGTGGAGCGGGAATCGGAGATTGTGGCTCAGGCTGGACGTGAGGGCCGGGTGACGATTGCCACGAATATGGCAGGTCGGGGAACAGATATTATCTTGGGCGGTAATGCTGAATATATGGCACGCCTTAAGGTTCGGGAATATTTAATGCCTCGGATTGTCCAGCCTGAAGATGATAATCCGTTATCCATGATGCAGATAAAGCTACCCGAGTCTGGCAGTCAGGGTTTTGGTGGAGACGGTCAACAAAAAGGCATGCAAAGAAAAACTTGGAAGGTTTCGCCAGAGATTTTTCCAACCACTATTTCTAAAGATGCCGAATCCTTATTAAAAGAGGCTGTAAATGCGGCTGTTAAACAATATGGTGAGCAGAGTTTACCAGAATTACAGGCGGAAGAGCTGATTGCGGTTGCTTCTGAAAAGGCACCCACAGATGATCCGGTTATTCAAAAACTACGGGAAGTTTACAACCTGATTCTGGAAGAGTATGAAGCCTTCACGAGCAAAGAGCATGACAAGGTTGTCGAAAGAGGCGGCCTCCATGTGATTGGTACGGAGAGACATGATTCTCGCCGCATCGATAACCAGTTGCGAGGTCGAGCAGGTCGCCAGGGTGACCCCGGTTCAACCCGATTTTTCTTGAGTTTGCAGGATAATCTCCTTCGTATCTTCGGTGGCGATCGCGTTGCCGGATTGATGAATGCTTTCCGAGTAGAAGAGGATATGCCCATTGAGTCTCGGATCTTAACGAGCAGTCTAGAAAATGCCCAAAAGAAGGTGGAAACCTACTATTACGATATTCGGAAGCAGGTGTTTGAATATGACGAGGTGATGAATAATCAACGACGGGCGATATATGCTGAACGCCGACGGGTCTTGGAAGGTGAAGATCTCAAAGAGCGCGTCATTGAGTATGCGGAACAAACCATGGATGACATTGTGGAAGCCTATGTCAATCCTGAACTGCCCCCAGAAGAATGGAATTTGGAGCAGTTAGTCGATAAGACAAAGGAATTCGTTTATTTGCTGGAAGACTTAAAAGCCAGCCATATTGATGATCTCTCAATGCCGGAGATGAAGATGTTCTTGCGGGAGCAGGTTCGTATTGCCTATGACCAAAAAGAGTCAGAAGTGAATGAGATGGAGCCAACGCTGATGCGCCAGGCCGAACGGTTCTTTATCCTGCAGCAAATTGATATGCTCTGGCGAGAGCACCTGCAACAAATGGATGCTCTACGGGAGGCAGTTGGGCTCAGAGGATATGGTCAGCAAGATCCGTTGATTGAGTACAAGAGTGAAGGGTATGAAGTGTTTTTGGATATGATGACTGCGATTCGTCGTAATGTGGTCTATTCCCTCTTCCAGTTCCGCCCCCAGAGACAACCAGAACCCTCTGAAGTTGCTTAGCGCTTCGGTCCACTACTGGTTTGCAGAGGTAACGTCAGACGACTTAATATACGTCCATCCTCAAGGTGAGCGAGTTCTATTCGCCCCCCTAAATGTTCAATTAAAGCGTGGCAAACTCTTAGGTATCTACCGGGTGTTTTATCTAATAGGCTTGGGGCCAGCAGATCTCGGGACTTTACGCTTTGGAAATCTTGGATAAATTGGGGATGCAGCTGTCCCTGATCAGTGATGGATAACTCAACCCACTTGGCATTGATCAATCGACACCAGATGTCTATGCGATCGCCCAGCTTAGAGCGCTGACAAGCAGCTAACAGCAATTCATAGAGAACAAGCTCTAGTTTTTGACTGGTTCCAGTTAACGTCGTATTGGTCGTGAGATTATGCACTTGGGTCCATAGTTGTCTAGCCTCAATGATGGGCTCAATGCGTTCCATGGAACGTCGTAAAATACTGGCTAAAGGTGTAGTGTCAGCGTCGAGATTAAGCTGCCAGCCTTCAGTAATCAAGAGTGAGTTGAGATCGTCTACCCTTTGTTTCAAAGGATCTAAATGCTGCTGTGTAGATGGGGCGAGTGCCAAAGCATAAATCTTTTGTAAAGCAGTCTGTAGCTGTTTCGATTCAAATTCTAAAGACCGCTGTTTGTACCAATTCAAACATTCCAAGTTGATCCATTTTCGATGGAGTAAATGCGTTTCACGCAGGGCACGGTAGCGACTGGCCAAGGCTTGCACCAGGGTCTGGATCAACCTTAAATCAAAAGTTTTGTAGACATCATCAGTTGCTGTCCCCAAGATCATTGCACCTAAGGGAGTAGGGGCGTCTGGGGATTGCACAGCTAGAACGATCACCTTGTCTAACCCAGGGCTATTCAACCAGAGACGAGTTTCTGGAGCCAGAGATCTGGCAGCAGCCTTAATCAACGTTTTAGGCGGCTGGGAAGGATCCTCTGTTGAAGTAAACAGTTGCTTTAATAGAGGATCTTGGCGGATAGGGATAGGTGAACTGTCTGTTATAGAAAATTCGGGTGGTGCTGCTTGATAAGCAACGATTCGACCTTGATCCTGCCCAGGCACCCACAACACACCTGCAACGAGGGGGGCATTAAATATATCCGTGATCAGTTCTACCCCTGTCGCCATCAGTTGGGTCGGATCATCGATTTCGAGGAGGGTTTGTAAACCCTTTTGCGCCAGAGAATATAGCTTTAACTGATGTTGTTGCAACAAATAGTCTCGTTGTTTTTGCTCAAAGGTGCCGAGTGTTTGTGCAAACTGCTGTAATAACTCCAGTTCGTTGGGTTGCCAGGTTCGGGTTCGATGGCTACCCAATACGAGAATGGTGTGGGATGACTTACTGCTGGCGGTTGTGCGGCATACTACTAAAGACCGTACCCCCTGACTCATCAGCGATTCTCGCCAGGCTAAAAATCTCAGATCTTCTTCTAGATCCGAAAGTGCGATCGCACCAATATTTCGCTCCAACATTCGTTGATCGACATCACTTAATGGATGTAACGCGCCCAGCAAAGGTCGGAGTTTAGGGCTGTGGTATTGGTATTCAACCCTGAACTCACCTGTGCCCTCATCCTGCTGTAAAAGCATCAATCGTTGGGTTTGCAAATGTCGGCACAGATGCTCTGTTAACTGTTTAAGCGTTTTTGGCCAATCGTTAGACTCCAACATCAATTGGGTAAACTGCCCCATCAACGTGTGAGTTTGTGAGGACACTTGGACGGGTCGCTCCCCGACTGGAGACACCACTGCCAAACTCACTAATTGAGCAGCCGCTTGGATAAACTGCTTCTCCTGTTCCTGCCAGACCCGAGGTTCTATGCCTTCAGCAGATAAAAAGCCAAGCAACTGCCCGTCACCCATAACGGGTGCACACAGCAAGGAACGAGATTTAGTTTGTTGCATCAACCGAAGCGGAGCTTTGGTATTCACCATTCCTTGGCTCTCACTGACTGAGACAATCTGGCCCAGCGACAACGCTTGGCAAAACGCCTCGATCTCCGTCAATTGAACTTCAGCTCTTATGGGACGCACTCGGCCCAAGCGATTCCCTTGGCCTGGCTGATAGCATGATTTCAAACGACAACTATTTTCTTCTAGATCAAACCAATACAGCCCTGTAAAGGTGGCCCCAATCATTTGCTGAGTAGATTGCAACACCACATTCAGGCGGTCTTCCCAATCTGTAAGCGAACTGATCTGGTTGAGGATGGCGTTTAAAGGCTGAGCAGGGGAAGGATCTGGCGGTATTGCCTCTTGATTAAGATGATGGAATGCTGCTCCTAAGGATTTCGTCAGGATAGATAATTGACTATTTTCTTCAACCCGTGGGTTTCTTCCCCAATGAGCCGATCCCAATAACAACACACCCAAAGCATCTTGGCGATATTGAAGCGGATAGAGAACCGCCCCTTGAATCTGATAACGTTGAGCAATCTTCTGCCATTTACCAACGCGGCTTTCTTCCTGCAGATTCATCACTTCAATCGGTTGTCTAGTTAATAACACCTGATCGAACAGATCACCGGGAAGAACAGGATATCGCTGACCAAACGCACTAGACTCTGCATAAGGCACGCCCCCTCCTAAGCCAGACAGCTCAGATTGATCGGCATCATACATAGCAATCCATAGCAGTGGATAATCTAGCTCGGCCCGCAGAAATTGCAATGCACAATCCACCAACGACTCAACCTGTTCTTGATCAAGCAATTGCTCAATCAGGGTTTGAAGTCCCACAAGTTGTTCTTGGCTAGACCGTCCTGCGTGTTGAATCATGTATTGGCCTTTTCAGAGGGATACAAAAACGGACACATTCCTGTTTGAGCGAAGTCTCTTTGTTCTCGTCATTACTTAGTGTTGCCTAACCAACAGCAAACTCTAACAATCCACCTTAAGTTTTCGGTCTAATGCCAAGAAGTAGATCTTCTGTTCGCTTTCAACCTTATGGTCTTCAGCGCTGAGAATTATCCACGCGTTAAGGGTACCCATAGATCGCAGCCAGACGCAGCATAAACCAACTGAGGAACAGAGAATGTCACAATATAGGGCGTAGTAATGATCACTAACCCCAATGGCTATCAATAAAGCCCAAATACGACGATTGCATTATCGAATTGCCCCACTATGGGTGCTTCCCCTCGTTCTCACGTCACTGTCTGGTTCCCTCTATCACGTAACCATCCTCATGGGGACAAGGGCTGACTTCCTTTGGCTAGTGGAGATTCATAAAGGGAACTTCGGGCCTCTGAGATTAGAAATCATCTATCCGTTTATCAATACCTTTGCCGTGCTGATGCTAGCTGGCACTGGCATAACGATGTGGCTGCAAACCCCTCGCAGAAAGCGCTTATAAATGCTCCCCACCGTAATTTTGCCAGGATATCTTGCACCTGCTAAAGACTATTTCAACCTCCAAAACCAGCTAATTCAACTGGGAATAGAGACTGTTGTTGTTCCCCTAAAGCGCAAAGATTGGTTCATTACCCTTGGCGGGCGACCTGTAACCCCTATTTTGGAGCAACTGGACCAAACCATTAAAACGGTTCTCCAACGGACTCAAGCTCCGCAAGTCAATCTTATTGGCCACTCAGCTGGGGGATGGATTTCTCGAATTTATATAGGATCTCAACCCTATTGTGGTCAGGTTTGGCACGCTCAACCTCAAGTCAAAACACTCATTAGTTTGGGCACTCCCCACACCAGTCAAGAAACTTGGACCCAGCGCAACCTCAATTTTGTCAATGACAACTATCCCGGTGCCTTTCATCCTGATGTCAACTACATCTGTATTGCTGGGAAAGCCTTGTATGGCCAACGCAGTTGGCGATTAGGTCAATGGTTTACCTATAGCAGTTACAAAGTCACCTGTGGTGAGGGGGAATGTTGGGGAGATGGAGTGACACCTATCCAGTCCGCGCATTTATCCGGGGCAACTAATCTAATTTTTGAACAGGTTTGGCATTCTCCCCATCCAACCCAAGCAACGCCCAAGAACACGCACTACCAATGGTACGGTTCACCAGAGGTGCTTCAGCGTTGGCACACCTATTTGACCTAGTTAAAGGGGCATCACACCCAACTCTTATATTCTTCTGTCAGAATATAATGCTACTCCCAACAGGGTGAAGCCAAAATAGCAGATCAATTTAGCTGGTAAAACTCAATTGCTGAGAACGATGCAGATGGGTGCCAGGAAAAACCAAGGCATGATGAACCGTTTGTTGCCTGGGATATTTCGCTTGAGTTAGGAACAGATCTGGCTTTACGGATGGGACTTCTATCCAGCAGTGAGGACAGAACCAGCTCACTTGATCAGACCGGATTTGTCGTAGCAATTTACGGGAACAGCAAGGACAGTCAGTCATGGGGGGCTCGGGAATAACTGCAGGCAAAAAACGAATTCTGCAATTTCTTTAGGTGCAGTGTAGTTCGGAACCATGAGGAACTTGTGAGGATCAGCAAAATCACGTCCTATCTGCCTCAGCTAAATCGGCATGTTTCGTCCTATTTACAAAAGCTATATGCCTATGACTTTTCAAATGTCTTGCGAATTCACGGAATTTCAGGATTAAGAGCTTGAGTTTGATTGGCATTATCTTCAGCCATTGCCTCAGCTGCTAAATCCGCGAGTAGAGTCTGGGAACTTGCAAAAGCAGCATCCTATTTTGCTTCATCTTCAAGTTCTTCCATAATCAAGGTTGCGATCTCATCCTGCTGTTCGACTGAAATCGCATTCTGTTGTTCGTCAGATAATTTGGAAACCTTGGTAATAGCTTGTTGAAAGAGTTCAGTCATAGCGCTCTCGCCCAATCCTTATCAATCCCGCTTGTGAGTTATAAGTATTTCTGGTGTATGAGGCCGTAGATAAAAAAAGGCGTATCCTTCTGGACAAGCAAACGTACAGAGAGAATACACCATGACTCAA
>NZ_JANQOY010000226.1 GCF_028285565.1 Acaryochloris sp. IP29b_bin.148 | reverse complement strand
CCTTCGACACTAGCAGCATCCATACCCCGTAATGCTTGGATTTTAGGCCTGCTAATCTGCGCCTTACCCTTTCGGTGCAAGTTGCCATTTCGGGGACTTTGGCTGGGCTTATGCGGGGGGTATGACAGCCCAATACATATAATGTAGCTGGCGATGCCGAATAAGCTAAACCGCAGAACTACTGAACTTTTCAGGTCTTTTTGAAGGGGGTCTCCGTACTATTGCGGACACTAATGTAAAATCTCTTTCTCTGTAGTCTAAAAATGGGGGCAGGGCTTCATTGGGGTGCGAAATATTTCTTTACACTAAGATCCGTATCAATGCGGATCTTAGTTCTGGACGCATCACTTTGCCCGATGACGGTCTGCGTGGTTGAGGGCAGAAGCTGTGTCAAACTAGATAACTGTGCCGTTTTCATAGTGCTCAAACAGGTTTGAATTAAAGCATGGGTAAGCAACGCGTTCTCTCTGGTGTCCAACCCACAGGTACCCTTCACTTAGGCAACTACTTAGGGGCGATTCGAAATTGGGTAGAGGGCCAAAGCCAATACGAAAATTATTTTTTTATTGCCGATCTGCATGCCATTACGGTTCCCCATGATCCTGATGAGCTTGCAGAGAATACCTATGGACTAGCCGCTCTCTACTTGGCTTGTGGGTTAGATCCTGACCATACGACGATTTTTGTTCAATCCCATATTTCAGCCCATGCTGAACTCGCGTGGTTATTTAACTGCATTACGCCTTTGAACTGGCTAGAGCGCATGATTCAATTCAAAGAAAAAGCGCTAAAGCAGGGCGAGAATGTCAGTATTGGTTTATTGGATTATCCCGTGCTGCAAGCTGCAGATATCTTGCTGTATCAGGCGGATTTAGTGCCTGTGGGCGAAGATCAGAAACAGCATCTGGAGCTAACGAGGGATATTGCTGCGCGTCTGAATTTTCAATATGGAACGGAAAAGGCTCCTTTGCTAAAGCTGCCTGACCCCCTGATTCGGAAGGAGGGGGCCAGAATTATGAGCTTGGTTGATGGTACCAACAAAATGTCCAAGTCCGATCCGTCTGAGCAGAGCCGAATTACGTTATTGGATACGCCTGATCAAATTCGCAATAAAATTAAGCGCTGCAAAACCGATCCGGTTAGGGGGCTCCGTTTCGATGATCCAGACCGCCCAGAATGCCAAAACCTGCTGACGCTATATTTGCTGATGTCCGGGAAGACGAAGGCCGATGTGGCGGCGGAGTGCGCTGAAATGGGCTGGGGACAGTTCAAACCCTTGCTAACCGAGGTCATGATTGAGGGACTCCGTCCGATTCAAGAGCGCTATACGGAATGGATGACTAACAGGTCAGATCTGGAGGCTGTTCTGCAAAGGGGGAAGGAGCGGGCTGGTGCGATCGCAGCGGACACACTCACTAAAGTCAAAGATGCATTGGGCTATTCCCGTCCGCTTTAGCAAAGATTCGGTTGGGGAGCGGGAGAGGGAGAATTATGGGGGACTTCTAAGGGCAGCGTAAAATGAAATGCACTGCCTTGGTCTCGCCCGGAAGATTCTGCCCAAATTTTGCCATTCATTCCTTGAATGACTTGCCGACAAATGGCGAGTCCTAATCCTGTGCCTCCCTTGCTCCGTCGCAGAAAATCTTCCTCCTGATAGAAGGAGTCAAAGATGGTTTCTAAGCGACTTGGTTCAATACCCCGACCGGTATCGGACACAATGACTTCTAAGCAGGTCTGATCGGCCGCGATCAGAGCCTGAATCGTCACTTCACCTTTGGCTCCGGTAAACTTGCAGGCATTATCTAAAATCCGATTTAGCACTTCTTCTAACCCCTCTGCATCCACTTGAATCGTGGGTAGGTCGGGATCCACATCGACGGTGATGGTCGGTAAGTCTTTGCTATTGGCACTGGAACGGATGGAACTAATCGCTAGTTCTAAGGTTTCTTGAAACTCAATCGATTCAATCTGGTTATAGATTTGTCCGCCCTCTAGACGAGAGAGAATCAAAATATCTTGAATCAGATCTCGCAGGCGACCTAAATCCTCTAAGGCTGTACTTAAGAGAGCTTGGCGAAAGACAGGAGAAATATCCGGTTCACTGTCTAAACTTTCTAAACAGACCTGAATCGTAGACAGGGGCGTGCGCAGTTCATGCCCAACGATGGCAATTAAATTGCTACGGGTTTGCTCTAGGGCCGCTAAATTGCGGTTGAGCGCTTCTGAATCGGAGTAGGCTTGCGCTTGCGTCAGAGCCACGCCTGCTTGGGCTGAGATGGCTTCGACGAGGGCAATATCATTTTCATGCCATTGGTAGGCCAGAGGCCCGCCATGATGCAGCTCTAGTACCCCCATCAGTTCGCCTTGATGGCGGATGGGGGCAATCAACCAAGAATGAATGTGCCACTGTTCCAATTGTGCGGCGAACTCAGGATCTTGGCGCAGATTTTGCACTTCCGAGACATCCGAAATGGCGATGGCCCGCTCTTGTGCTAAGGCAACGGCCAATAAGGGGTTTGCCCGGATGGGCCAGGGGGTGCCTTGCAAGGAGGGTAACCCTGGGGCCACAAACTCGTACTCAATTTCAACCTGTTCGTCTGTGCGATCGCAACAGTATAAAATGCAGCGACAATGTTCAAACACCTTCCCCAACTCGTTGACAGCCACTGCCAAGACCTCTTTGGGATCGAGGGACCGACGGATGGCAGCCGTCATCGCATTGGCAAAGCGCTCTTTCCGCTCCTTTGCCGACAAGGCCCGATAGGCTTTCAGAAGCTTGTATTGGCTGGCTTGCAGATAGGTAACGAGTCGCTGTCCAAATACACGGGATTGCAGGACAGGCAGAGCGGGGACCGTAGAATCGGGCGTCAGGCAATAGTGTTTTTGGGCCTGTTGGACTTTGGGCTTGAGTTCAGGACGATATTGAGCAATGCGATCTAATAAAAGACTGGCTGCATGCAGGCAAACATCTCGTTCAAAGGTCCAAATCCCCTCATATCGCTGGGACTGCTCGACAGAGCTGAGGATCTTCTGTTGCTCACGACACACCAAGCACGCCGTATAGTCTTGACCAATGATAATCAGATGCTTTTCTTGGGCCAGGCTATCTTCTGCATCTAGGGGAATGGTTTCATATTGATCGGATGCAATCGCAAAGCTGGATTCAGGTTCGGGTGCAGCCAGTACGTACACTTGGTCCGTCTTGTGCGCAATGCGTTGATACCGACGTGTTTCTTGCCGATAAAAACGTTCTTGCTGGAAGCTCGCAATCACTAAGGGAGCTTCGTCTCCTGCCAAAACCACATCCTCAATGGCGCGGCACAGCGCATTGAGAGACGACTTAAAGTACATCTGGGGGCGCAGATGGGGTAAGTCCGTCAACAGAGTCTGCAACAAAGAGTTCAATTTGCTCACACCAACAGTTTGCGGAACCTGGCTTAGGTTAGGGGGAACGGTTTTATCCTAAAGGCGGCACCCGCTAGGTAGGATCCGTATCAATCAAAAGACAACCAGAAGCGCAATTGCGACCGCTGGCAGGAAATATCTGCATCACCGCAAGCCGGGAGATCAACGGCTAATTGCGAGAAACTTATTTTCTTATAAAGATCATCCAGTACTAGCCAGCATAGCGCAGGTCGGGGCCATTAACAGAAGTCGGTCGTGACTCAGCGTAAGACCCTAAAGGATCGGCAGAGTGCCAGTGATGAACGACCCAGTTAAGATTTTTGAGGAACAAACAGACGAGCAAAAGATTCGGATCAGCGTAAACTGTTACACAATATTCTCTATTGACCTCGAGATCGCACAGTAGAACTCATGATTCAGCGCAAGACTTGGCAACGCTTTGGCATTTTATTCCTGGCAGGCATTCTTCTAAGTTGGCTGATTAGCTGTACACCAGCCTCTCAGTCCGGTGATACGCTCGATTTTTGGACAATGGGGTTGCCTAGAAGCAAATTTGGTGCCTATTTTGACCCCCTAATTAGTGAGTTTGAGAAGGACAATCCTGGAGTTAAGGTCAAATGGACGGATGTCGCCTGGGATGGCATGCAAAGTAAAATCCAGGCTGCGGTTGCCGCTAAGACGGCCCCGGATGTGGTGAATCTAAATCCTGATTTCGCCTTTCAATTAGCGGGCAGAGGGAGCTGGATGGAGCTTAATGATGTAATCGATCAAGCTGATCGCGATCGTTATTTGAGTAATATTTGGGATGCCAGTTCTCTGGATGGCAAAACCTTTGGTGTGCCCTGGTACCTAACCGCTCGCATTGCGATCTATAACAAGGCCGTTTTTGACGAAGCGGGGGTCACCACTCCTCCCCAAACCTATGCGGAGTTGGCTGATGCGGCCCAAAAGATCAAAGCCAAAACCGGGAAATATGCCTTTTTTATCACCACCAATCCGACAGGCTCGGGAGAATTAATGGAGTCCTTTGTGCAGATGGGGGTGCAGTTAATTGATCAGGAGGGTAAGGCAGCCTTTAATACGCCTGAGGGGAAAGCGGCCTTTCAATATTGGGTGGATTTATATCAGAAAGGGCTGATTCCGCCTGCCGTTCTCACCGAAGGCCATAAAGGGGCCATTGACTTTTATCAGTCGGGGAATGTGGCGCTGTTGTCCTCTAGCCCACAATCTATAGAAACAGTTAAGACCAATGCACCGGATATCGCTAAAGTATCTGTCCCAGCTCCACCTATTACTGGATCTACGGGTAAGAAAAATGTGGCTGTTATGAACTTGGTGATTCCCAAGGATACAGATAAGCCGGATGCTGCCCTTAAATTCGCCTTGTTTGTGACCAACCCCAAAAACCAGTTGGCCTTCGCCAAGGAAGCCAATGTACTGCCGTCTACCCAGGAGTCTCTGACAGATCCCTATTTCAGCCAGGCACAGGACAGTGATGCCTTGGCCACCGCCCGTGTGCTCAGTGCTAGCCAATTGAAGGATACAGAGATTTTGATCCCGAGCCGTAAGGATATCAAGAAATTACAGCAGATTCTCTACAAAAACCTGAGAGAGGCCATGCTGAAAAAAACATCCGTTGATCAGGCCTTAGCAAAAGCCGAGACAGCCTGGAATCAAACCGTTGGCGGATAGGTCTTGAGATAGTGGCCCACCAGGTATAAAGAGCCACATAGAACGGCCAAAGGAGAGGCGCTTGCTGGAGACTTGTGAGTTCCCAAAGTGCTCTGCAAGGCTAGGTCTAAGTGCGGGTAATACTGGCAGTATGTTAGGTGGGGACAAATATCTGTCGCCAGTTGGGCTAATTCCTGCACATCGGCACTGCTGTGATCGGGGACAGGACTCAGGGATAGGGCATCTCCCGGTCGCAGAAGTGTATTCAAGATGTCGCGGTGGTCTTTGGTGGCTAACATGCCCATCACCCAATGCACGGCAGGGACTTGCAAACTGTCTACGTAGCGCCGCAGTTCTAGCGCCGCCGCAGGATTATGCGCACCATCGATCAGTAATGGGTGCTGATGCCACTGCACCCACTGCAACCGACCTGGCCAGCGGGTATGGGCCATGCCCTGGATAATGGCGTCATCTGAGATCGCCCACCCTTGAGATCGCAACTGTTGGAGCACTGAGATCGCAAGGGCTGAGTTGGTGAGCTGAATGTCCCCAGACAAACTGAGTGGAAACGCCACTCCAGCCACTTCTGCCCAGGGCAAAGATGAAGATTCTGGTATGTTTACCGCAGGTCTCTCGATCCGCCGGGCCGGTTGGGGCCAATACGCAGGGCAGTCTAAGGACGCTATTTTGGCCTTTACCACAGCAGCGGCCTCTGGCGGCAGGGGACCGACTACTACAGGACAATGGAGTTTACAGACGCCCGCCTTTTCCCCAGCAATATCTGCCAAAGTGGGTCCGAGTCGCTGCCAATGCTCAAGACTGAGGGATGTAATCACACTGACGAGAGGACGATCACAAACATTTGTGGCGTCTAAGCGCCCTCCTAAGCCCACTTCGATTACCGCCACATCAACCTCTTGCTGAGCAAAATACTGCCAGGCTAGGGCAGTCAGGACTTCAAACTGAGTGGGAACCAGTTGAGTGGGGGCTAGAACAGCTTCTAAGTCTAGTAACAGTTGGGTCAGCGTCGTCGCAGCAATCGGCTGCTCATTGATACAAATGCGTTCGGTCCAGTCGACTAAGTGTGGAGAGGTATAGCGACCGACCCGATATCCTGCTGCTGTGAGGACTGAGGATAGGTAAGCACAAACGGATCCCTTGCCGTTGGTGCCTGCCACATGCACAATAGGCACCTTGAGGTGAGGATCCCCAAGCAGATCCAACAGACGGTGAATTCGCTCCAGACCTAAATGAATCCCAAATCGCTCATAGCGATCAATCAGTGGTGCAAACAATGGGGGCAAGCTGATGTGAGGACTTAAGATCCAGTACTGGGGTCTTCAAAGGAAATAGGACGAGGTTTTCGCCCTGCCCGCTTCGGCGTGACCCGCTTGGTATAGGTTGCAGGAATCTGCGAACCCAGGATATTAACCTGCTGATATTTGCGATCAGCTTCTAGCTGTTGGAGTTGGGTGTAGTCTACCCAATGAATGCAATCTACAGGGCAGGTATCAATCGCTTCTTGGATGACCTCAAACCCATCTCCGTCCTGACGAAAAACCCGCGAACGCCCATAACCCGGCTCGATATAGAACGTATTCCGAGCTACATGGGCACAATGCTTACAGCCAATGCAGGTGGGTTCATCGACGAAAACGCCCTTTTGACGAATGACTCCACCTAACTCTGGTTCAAGCCCAGTGCGCTCATCGGTAGTGCGAAAGCCTCCGCCTAACTCGGGTTCTAGACCTGAGCGAGAGACTGCAGGCTGGATAGATTGCGGTGTTCCGTCAGGGACACCAGAGATTGAGTCAGTCATTACGCATTCCAGCGCTGAACCACCAAACGAATCGAACCATCTTCATTTTTGACTTCCTCTGAAACTTGGAAGCCTTGCTGAGCCGTGGTACTAAGAACGGTGTGGTAAGCGTACCGTTGTGTCACTTGCTCAAGAAACCGCTCAACTGACCAAGCCTGTTGCCAAAAATCCATATCGGCAACGAGTTCATACTCTTCATTGTTCTTGCTAAAGCCAATGTCGTAACCATTGTTTTGCTCAATGACTAACTCAGCAGTCTGAGTTTGGCCTTGATACCCCCGAATGGGATGAGGGCCTGTCTTCCAATCTAAACCGAGATCTTCTAAAGCTGACTGTAATGCAGGTAGGTTACGGATTTGAGTTTTGATTTGGCTGAAATGAGACATAGTGACTTGTTTTTGTGAGTGAGATGAACAATAGGGAGAGGCGTCTTAGCGCTAAGACAACGGAATTACCATTGGCTATGGCCAACTTGGGCTGTAGCAGTTTGCTGCACGGTTGCTTGTTGAGTAAAAAATTCTGAGGTGGGTTGGTGGGTAACCACTTTTCCAAGTTGGGCTTCGATGGCAGCGGTCACCTCTGCACAAGAAGAGCCAACAATACCCGTTACCATCTCTTGCACCCGACCGTCGGGGTAAATGACAAACTCAAGGGTTTCCATGCTTTATGCACCACCGAAGACTATATGAGCG
>NZ_JANQOY010000225.1 GCF_028285565.1 Acaryochloris sp. IP29b_bin.148 | reverse complement strand
TTTTGAATGCGAAACTGGGAATTACCATACCTTTTGTCCCATTAGCTGTGTAGCCTGGCTCTATCAAAAAATTGAAGATAGCTTCTTCCTCGTAATTGGAACTAAAACCTGTGGCTATTTCTTGCAAAATGCCATGGGAGTGATGATCTTTGCTGAGCCTCGCTATGCTATGGCCGAGCTAGAAGAAGGGGATATTTCCGCCAAGCTCAATGACTATGAAGAACTGAAGCGATTGTGCATGCAGATCAAGCGCGATCGCAACCCTAGTGTCATCGTCTGGATTGGCACTTGCACCACCGAAATCATCAAAATGGACCTGGAAGGGTTGGCCCCTCGCCTAGAATCCGAACTGGATATTCCCATTGTGGTGGCTCGGGCTAATGGCCTAGATTATGCTTTCACCCAAGGGGAAGATACGGTTCTAGCTGCAATGGCTCACCGCTGTCCAAAGGGAAATGCTGTTATTGAGGAATCCGAAAAACAAGAGCGTGGTAATGCCATCACCTCTCTCCTCAATTTCGGCAAGAAGAAAGAAGATGTGGCTGCCGAAGAATCTGAGTACCATGACCACGCGCCTTTGGTGATGTTTGGGTCTCTCCCCGATCCGGTGGTGACCCAACTGACCTTGGAACTGAAAAAGCAAGGGATCAAAGTCAATGGTTGGTTACCCGCTAAGCGATTTACAGAATTGCCGGTCATTGATGAAGGCTACTACGTGGCAGGGGTTAATCCTTTCTTGAGCCGTACGGCAACCACATTGATGCGACGACGCAAGTGTAAGCTGATCGGTGCACCATTCCCAATCGGTCCTGATGGGAGTCGGGCCTGGATTGAGAAAATCTGCTCGGTATTAGAAATTGAACCCAAGGGATTAGAAGAGCGTGAAGCCAAAATTTGGGCTAACTTAGAAGACTATATCGAGCTGATTCGGGGAAAATCAGTCTTCTTCATGGGAGATAACCTGTTGGAAGTGTCCCTGGCTCGCTTCTTAATTCGCTGCGGCATGACCTGTCCCGAAATTGGCATCCCCTATATGGATAAGCGCTATCAGGGGGCAGAGCTGAAGTTCCTGGAACAAACCTGTATTGATATGGGTGTGCCCATGCCCAAGATTGTCGAAAAACCCGACAACTACAATCAGGTCCAGCGGATTTATGAACAGGATGTCGATCTAGTGATTACGGGGATGGCCCATGCCAACCCACTAGAAGCACGGGGCATTAATACCAAGTGGTCTGTTGAGTTTACCTTTGCCCAGATTCACGGATTTACAAATGCCCGTGACATTCTAGAGCTGGTAACCCGTCCAATGCGCCGAAACAACTCCCTCAAAGATCTCGGTTGGGACAAGCTGGTTAAGGAAGAAGCTAAGGTTTAGAGTTACTTTACCGCCACCTCAGTTAAAAGTCCTCTGCAATAAATTGCAGAGGACTTTTGCTTTGCCTGACTTGAATTCTGAATGGGCCTTGATTGAAGGCAAACGAGACAAGCCGCATTTTATCTGGCTTGCGCAGATAAAATGCGATTTGACAGGTTATTAAAGTCTATTTTCAAAGCAGGAAGGTTAAGTAACCTTCACTGAGGCATTGATTTCAAGGTTATACAGCCTTGACATTTACCGCGCATGGACCTTTGCGGCCTTCACCCACTTCAAATTCAACGGTTTGACCCTCTGCTAAGGATTCTTCACTCAGGGCTGAGTGGTGTACAAATAGATCCCCACCACTTTCTTGTTCAATGAAGCCGTATCCTTTTTGGGCGTCGAACCACTTCACTTTACCTTTTGCCATTATTTCCTCTTTAATTAGCCGATGTTGTATGTATCCCTTCTCAAGAAGTACGAGTCTTCTTCAATATTGGCTATGGGGTTCGACACTGAGTCATTCCATAGGATCAGAGACTCAGCACATTATAGGAGAAAAAACTCGAACGCAGTGGTATAGACAGAATAAATGTCCATGTTTATCAGTTCTTTCTTCAATTTTTTATGAATCGTCAGCGTTTTTTGATATTAGCTACAGCAATTATACTTATTGCAATATCGTGGTTGGGGGTGATGAGAGCCCGTTCAGGCTTGGTGGTCCGTTCTTTGGTCGCGAAGGATATTCCCATGATCTTTATGGCACCTAAGAATCGCGATCCAGTGCCGGGAGTCCTGATTGCCCATGGCTTTGCCGGGTCTAAGCAGCTGATGTTGGGGTATGGTTACACCTTTGCCCAAGCAGGATATGCCAGCCTGCTGTGGGATTTTAGTGGCCATGGTGCTAATCCTGCTCCCTTAAATATGGAGACCCTACAGCCGGATTTAGAGGTGGCCTATCAAGCCCTGACTAAACAACCTGAAGTGGATCCAGACCGACTGGCGATTTTAGGGCATTCCATGGGCAGCAGTGCGGTGATGACGGCCAGTATCGAACAACGCGATCGCTTTGCCGCTACCATTGCCGTTTCACCCACCCGCGCAGAGGTAACGGCGGATAAACCTGCCAATTTGCTGCTTCAGGCGGGTAGTGGAGAAGGCCAATTTGTCGACAGTGCCCGTAAACTGCTGCAAACGGCTGGCGGGGAAAATCAAAATTTGGCTGAGGGGAAGGGCCGCTCGCTGATTGTTGTTCCGAAGGTTGAACATATTACGATTCTGTTTAGCGATATCAGCCACCAAAGTGCCCTGAAGTGGATCAACAAAACCTTTAACCAGTTCAATCCCAGCAGCTATGTGGACCGACGCATGGGTTGGTATGGTTTACACCTGATTGGCGGATTGATGGCCATTGCAGCCATCGTGCCCACCTTTGCCCCTCCTGCTGCGCGAACCTCTCGAACACCTTGGCGACGCTGGGGAGGGCTGCTAGCTGCTCCTTTCGCTGCGACTGCCGGGGTGAATCTGATCAGCCCCGGAGTGGCGTTAGAAAACTTAGGAGGGTTAAAAGTTGGAGGCGCTCTCGGAATTTGGTTTTTATTCGGAGGACTGGTTTGGTTAGGCGTCCAAAATCAATGGCCGTTAAATATTCGGCAAAAAGATCAACTCCCCTCACCTCAGGCCCTTAGCATAGGGATCCTGGTGTTTATCCTGTTGTGGTTGGCCTTTGGGGCAATGGCTCAGGTGGTTTGGCTGCAATGGTGGTTAATCCCTGCCCGTTTGAAATTATGGCCGATATTGTCCCTGGCTTGTTTACCTTGGTTTTTAGCGTCAGGTCTTGCTCAACAGGGGGTCAGTACCGGCAAGCGCATTCTATGGTGGTTAGGCCAAAATATTGTGTTGATTGGGGGATTAATCTTGACGATTAGCCTGCTACCTCAACTGGGATTTATTTTTTTGCTGTTGCCTATCTTCCCGATTATTTTTGGCATCCTCTCCTTTGTGGCAGCTCAAGTTAAAGATGTCTGGAGCTATGGAGTGGGTGGTGCATTATTTTTTGGTTGGACCTTGGTAGCGGCCTTCCCTATGGTTGGCTAAAGTCTCACTACAAGACTGTGATGGGGCCTTAAGTATGAATCGTACCGTTGGGCATAATCGCTCCCGAAAGATTAGCCCCAGTCAGCTTGACAATGACCTTTTTCCCAATCCCCATATTTGCCCCCGTAAAATCGGCCCCTCTTAGATCGGCACCACTTAAATCGGCACAGGCAAGGTTTGCGCCTCGCAGGTTGGCATGGGTAAGATTCGCCTGCAAAAGGTTGGCACGAGTGAGATTCGCATGGGCTAAATTCGCGCCCGATAAGTTCACTTTATGCAGGAAAGCATCCTTGAGATTCGCATGGGCTAAATTCGCCTGACTGAGATTGCGCCCAGACAGATCACGCTCTTGTAAATCTGCTCCATGCCAGTCTACGCCACTGTGATCTGGCGTTAAGGGGCGGGAGGAGGTTGCGGGCTGAGTAGCAGGTGCAGACGTCTGCTTGGATGCCGCTCGTCCGGTTCGCCATCGTTTAGCAGCCCGTTTCGCCGCAGAATCTGGAGGTTGAGAGGATGGAGATGACGAAGGTGGCTGAGAAGGTGGCGTTGGGGCTACTGGCTTTTTGGGCGGCGGAGCAGAAGACCGGGATGGAGGCTGAGTAGACTTGGTGCGTTGCCGAAAATTCTTGGCTGACTGAGACTGACTGGCTCGGGAGGCGCGAGAGGCTCGCTGGGTCTGTTTGGGAGGGGGACTTGATGCTGATGCCTGGCCTGCCGCTGCTCTCTGGGCAGGACGACGGGCTGAGCGTAGATTTTGCCGACGCTGAAGATATGCCTGCAAATACTCGCGGGCTGCGTTGAGTTCTTGGAGTTTGATGATTGCTTTTTGGTGAAGGCGATCGCGACTTTCGGGAATGCGATCGGGATGCCAAACGAAGACCAAATCTTTATAGGCCTGGTTAACCTCTTCTAGAGACGCGCCAACCCTTAGTTCTAAGGTGCGATAGCATTCATTGAGATTTGGCATACTCAATTACAGAAGAAGGGGCTTGGGCAATCCTTTACACTTAGCAAAGTTAAAGCGGAAGTCACCTTACTTTATTCTGTCAGGTCTTTTTTGAAAAGGGCAATCCGTAGGCTAGGTCCCTTAGCCATCTACAACCTAGCCCAATTATCCGTATTATTAAGCTTAATGAACGACTAGTCGAGATAGCCCATTAGATCCGCAGGATCGTAGATAGGCTCAGTCGCAACTGGCCGGTTGTTGGGAAGGTTAGGGGAGGGGACCAAGGGCAACCCCATGTTTACAATTGGGCGATTCCCGGCCAGGCTCTCTTCATCGACAATATCTAACCCAGAGCGAATAATGGGGCGATGGTTGGGCAGCGTGTCTGTATCCACCACCTCTAAGTGAACCGCAGTGATAGGACGGTTGCCAGGCAAACTTGAGGTATCCACCACTTCCAGTGTTCTAGCTGCAATAGGGCGATTGGAAGGTAGTGGTGGCGTTTGGTAGAGTTCAATTGCACCTTCTTCAGTTTTTTTCTCGGATGTAGCCATAAGTTGACTCCCTAGACAACGGTTAAGGATGTTTATTAAATAGGCGATCTAAAGATTTAATAAGAACAATCACTTCTTTGATCATAAATGAGAAAGTTCGATTCAGAATATTAATTCGTGTTTAGGGCGCTATAAAGTTTAGTTATAGGGCACACAGGTAAAGCAGCCCATCTTAAATCTTTTTTAAGAAGGTTACCAGGTTTTGTAAAGATTAACAGTCGGACCAACCATCCCCCACTTAGAGGGTTTGAATATGCTGCAAGACGTTGGACTGAACGATGAATACTAGGGACACTCTAAACTTTCACGAGTGGAAACCCCAGTCACAGGATTAACGCCATCAGCATATTCGCACATCATTGTGACTTGTTCCCGATCTAAAAAGGCGTAGGAAAAGTCGGCCCCTGTGATAGTGGCTTCGTAAAATTTGCTACTCGTGAGCATGGCATCCGTAAAGATAGCATTGGTCAAATCCGCCTCGTTAAAGAGGACGCGATCGGCAAAGGTCTCTGTTAAGTCTGCACCAGTCAAATTAGAACGCTGGAAAGTCGCCATTGTTAAGATAGTGCCTTTGAGATTGGCACCTTCTAAGTTGGCTTTCAATAAAATAGCGCCTGCCAAAGATGCGCCTTCAAAATCTTTGTTGGCAAAGTCTTCGTAGCGCAGGTCCGCAAAGGTGAAATTTTGAGCACCGTCATCTGCCCAGGCGGGTTGACTGTTGTGCACCAAGCAGGAACCAGCTAACCACAGTACTGCAAAGACAATCGAAATAGCACGCAACCAAGGCTTAATTCTTGGGTTCATCAATTTATATCAGACTAAATTTTTCCATTCATTCTTCATCTTCGCATTTGTTTGGGGGGGTGATCGGGCTGATGCGAATTTGAGCAGCAATTCTCATTATGGAATTTCAAATGGAGTTAGCCCCTTCGGTAAGCATGAAATCAAACAGTGCATCCCAATCAGAGAGCCACGGGTTAGGGTCGGAAAAGCCCTGTCGAGTCACCAACAAGTCTCGAAGGTTGTGACCTGTACTCGAAAAAGTGGACAGTTAATTTAAGCTGCAAGTGTTTGGTTTCGTATCCACCAGTAATCCTCTTCAAATTGTGCAGGGGCGCAATATCCAATCGTTGAATGAAGGCGTTGTCGGTTGTAGAACACCTCTATCCATTCTGCAATAGTCGTCTTAGCTATCGCTCGATTAGCGAACGTTGTGGGATCAATCCACTCAGCTTTAAGGGGCCCAAAAAAGCTGTCAGCCACCGCATTATCTCAGCAATTTGCTCGACGACTCATACGACAAGTTATCCCCTTCTTGATTAAAGCCTGTTGATAGTCCCCACTGGCATATTGACTGTCTCGGTCAGAATGAAAGATTAATCCAGTTTGTGCTGGTATCCGCTGTCCTAAGGCAGCCTCTAAGGTATTGAGAACCAACTCTGTCCGCTCGCATCATGAATCTGTTGAATCCGGTCTAACAAGATTGCATGCTCCTGACTCGCGGGGAGGGCTTTCGCTTCACCCAGGTACAGTAGCCACTTCTGGATCACTTGAGTACTTGACACATCAAGGCAATGGGGAAGTTTACCTTCTCTGCTTCAATTCACTCATAGGGTCTGAGCTTTCCTGAGCAAAGAAGGTTGCTGCCTTGTAAGGAAATCTCGTTCCATCTGAACACGTTGGAGGTCTCGACGCAATTGGTTGAGCTCTTGTCGCTCAGCAGATACCAAGGAGCCGCCGGAGATAGGGTGTTGGTAATTGAGATTGCCAATCCGCACAATCCCATGTGCTGCAAATGTTATGGGCAATCAAAGAGAACCGTCGTCATATAGCGATCTGCCCATTCCACTCCAAATGCTTTTTCCAAAATTCGTCGAGTTTTGTCGTTCTGTTGTTGTTGCTGACAGTACCGTCGCTGTCCCGCCAATACTTGAGCAACTCCAGAATCAAGCACCGGTTGACTCGCAACTGCTTGTTGACAATGCCAGCGTAAATAGGCTGATACCCGATCTAAAAATTGGCTTTCTTCTTCAGCGGTTTGGGGTCGAATAAACAGGCAAAATTCAGAGAAGATCGTTCCCCATGCGGGTAATTGCCGTGGTTCGGCAAACGTTAGATTGGGCAAACGGCTCAGATGCTCTTGGTAGGCAGGGGATAGCTTGCCGTCAGCTCCTACTGGAGACAGATCTGCGATCGCAGCGCTAATCCCCCCTCGTCCCCCCACCAAATCAGTACCAAACATCGGCAGGGCATACTTGGGGTCTGGAAACATCACACAATGCAAAATATCCAGTCCCTTTCCCACTTGGGCCAACTCCAAATGTAGCTTCCGGAAAGGAGGAGCCTGATAACAGCTATTTTCGATGACCAAGAACTCCCCTTCGAGGCGTCCTTCCACATGACCGAATTCTGGGGGGAGTGGATAGTCAGATAAGTCTAAATATTCTTGCCAAATATCCTCAATGCGATTGGCCCATTCCCGAATGAGCGGATGCTGCTGCTGACGTAAAGACATAGATACAAAATTCTCTGCCAGTTGGTAGTAGAGTAAAAAAAATAGGCTGAAAACAAGGGTTTACCATGCCACTCAAGCCGTCTGAAATCTTACAAGCGTTAGATCAAAAACAGACTGAGTTCCAAGATTTTCACCAAACAACCCTCAAAGTATTAGAAAAATATCGTAAAGCATTAAGCAAGGTTGCCCAACAGCCTGATACCGAAATCATCGAAGCATTAGTCGATCACCCGAATCCAGGGGGCCGTCCACTAGAAGGATTAGGGGAGAGTCCTAACTGGGTGATTGCCTCCAAACTCAAGTGGTCCAGCCGCGAGCAGAGCTTGGAATGGGTGCGAGAACGGCTGATGGGAATTACCACCTTTGCAGTGGATGGGTCTCAAGTCTATCCCAGCAAAGATATTTCTATTCCGATCGGGATGGTGCAAGTGGGCTGGTTTGAAAATCCTCATTTGCCCTTGGGCAGCTATGACAAGGATGTGCGTCTAGAGGTGTTATCCCCAGAGGATCTAAAGCCTCAAGATCGCAGTACTCCCATGGATCGGCTGGTGAATATGCACCGCTTCCGCATGGAAATCCAGCGCATGATCGAATTTATAGAGGGCCATACCAATCGTTCAGATTGTTTAGTTTTTTTGGATGGTTCACTCGTTGCCACCTTTGCGGAAAAGTTTGATGCGGAATGCCGAAAATTTTACGTTCAGCAGTTAGTCGAACTGTTACAGGCCAGTGAACATTTCCAAGTTCCTTTAGTGGCCTATATTGATACGTCTCGGGCACGAGATTTAGTGCAGCTTTTACATTGTTTGAAAAAGCTTCCTGAAGCTCCGTCCCTGAATGATGCTGCTTTGTTAGGGGTCAATATGGATTGGGGCGATCGCACGCCGTTATTTCGCTGCGATCGCAAAGGTGAAAACAGCCATCAAGGTATCCTTCAAGACTACGGAAACCAGGCGGAATCCATCGCCTTTACCTACCTGAAAACCCACGAAGGTTTCCCTGCCCGGATTGAAATGCCTGTTTGGCTGTATGAGGCTGGCCTCCACTCTACGGTTTTAGATTTTGTCCGGGGAGAGGTGATTATTGGTGGCGGCTATCCCTATGTGATTGAAACTGCCGATCGCGTTGCTGTACTCCAAGCCGAAGATCGCCAAATTTTCTTCCGCCTCCTGCAAGAATGGGCTGAGAAGGAAGAGATCAACCTGCGGTTCTCGCGGAAAATGATCAGCAAAGTTCTGCGACGCGGAAATTAATCGGTCTTTTTAGCCAAATCCCATCACAAGATGCAGACTGTGATAATCGCTAATTTATCCAGCGTTGGCTTGATAATGTCCATATTTCGGAGTTATACGGTAGTTGGCGGATAATACCTCTCCAGCCGGAGTTATCAGCCGTCATCCGTATAATTAATAGTTAGGTCGCCTCAAGTAAGGGTAAGAGTATTACTCCGATAACATTGGCGATTGACTAGAAAATCAGTATTGGGATATTTGTACTGCTTTTAAATTGGAACGCTAAACTATTAGCAGTAGTGGCAGAAGTTTTATGCCTAAAAAAATAAGTGAGGTTTTTGGGGTTGCTGAGGAAGATCCAAAAAAAAAGGGCGTGTTCAACGGATTTATAGATCTTGACTCGAAATTCTATGTTGATCCGCATCTGCTTGAAAGTACCAAAGTACCAGAACTTGGGAACTCATATCTAAATTTCAAGACCCATTTCACGAAAATCGTTCATCTCTTAAAAGCAACAAAATCTTCTAGTGATAGGTTCTTTCGTGCTGCCCACAAACAATTAATATTTCCAGAACTGCCATTCGTGTCTCTAGGTTACTCAACAGAGGGTACTTCAGGCAGTGGTATCGGATCAGGGATTGCACTCAATCTAACAAATACAGCCTGGGAAATTATACAAGCAGGCATAACCGATCCAGTTATTTTTGAACTGGTTGGGCTTATTGAAGAAAATATTGGTGCTGATCGAATCAGCGATATGGCGATTCATATAATCTTGCTAGACTTATTAAAATACTCAGAGCAAGTTGCAAAAAAGCTTAATTTAAATACCTGTCGAGCAAAAGCGCGCGGAACAGAATTTCTTCTACCAGCTATTCCTGGTAGTAATCGCCCTACAGTATTGATTCCTTATGAGATTCTAAATGATCTTCCTGTAGCAAACGGTTGGGATGATATTGATAGAGTTTGCGCTCATAATCTAGATTTACGTAATCGCGTGAATGAAATCATTGGCGATTCTTGGAAGGATGAGGCGGGAAAAAGAAGGAGGATAACGAAGCGTGAGTTGAAGTATATTCTTCTTGACCATCCTGAAGTACTTCAAGATTTAGTAGAGCAATATAAAAGAAATCCTCCGAAAAAATATGATTTTGACAAAGATCCGTCAGGTCAACTTATTTGGCATGATATTGCAAGAGAATACGTTAATCTTTATCCACTTATATTAGGGATAGACAAAGTAACTCCTGAAAATATTCTTCAACTAGTTCTTAAGATATGTAGGCACTTTAAGGTTTTGGTTGAGGATAATGGATTATCTGTGCATTTTTGGGATGAGTCAAAAAAACTGAGGAATGAACGTTTTGCACAGCTGCTGTTCTTTGGTATAGCTGATGCTTACTGCGGCGCTCATAATCTAGATTTAAATAGAGAGCCCAATGCAGGTCGAGGGCCTGTTGACTTCAAGATTTCTCGTGGTTACGACGCTCGGGTCAATGTTGAGATAAAGTACACGTCAAATAACATTAGCTCAGGCTATGAGAAACAACTACCTATATATGATGCTGCTGAAAGAACGCAGTACAGTATTTTCCTAATTATCAGGACCACTGAATCTATCAAAGCCTTAGAAGAGTTGATTAAGTTTAGGAAAACTCAAGTGGCTAATGGTAAAAGAGCACCAGAAATTTTCGTTGTTGATGGAAGAATCTTTCCTTCTGCCAGTAAAGTGAAGTAGTGTTAGCAACTTAGCTATTCAAATGCAGAGGACGGATACAATAATCGATATCCTTATCAACATTCTCTGCCGCCTCTGATTTGAGACGTTAAAGCCCATCACTCCTCACCTTTATCTACATCTCGATTTCGTTTCTAAGCTTTTGATTGCTTCGTTTTCACGTCTTGTATCTCTCCAACTTCTGTTTCTGAGGTGATTGCTTATAATGCATAAGGTAAAAGAGACGATTAAGCTAGTAAAAGATGATGGTTGGTACCAAGTACGAATGTGAGGCGACCACCGATAGTTTAAACATCTAACCAAAAAGGTTTTAGTTACCATAGCTGGTAAACTATGCGACGATCTCGCGCCCGGTACAGAAAATAGTACCCTCAAGCAGGCAGGGCTTAAATGAAATACTTAGTTGTCATTGAACCTACTCCAACAGGCTTTTCATCCTATTCACCTGATCTCCCTGGCTGTGTTGCCACTGGAGGTACTCAAGAGGAAGTTGAGCAAAACATGCGAGAAGCAGTTTTATTTCATATTGAAGGATTAAAGCTAGAAGGATTTTCTGTTCCTCAGCCAGCAAGTACACCAGTGTATGTTGATATAGCAGCCTAACTCTTTAGTTTCGGTTCTCTAACCCAGCACTGCACACTAAAATAATGGCCCATAATTTCATTGCAACCGTTTTTGGGTTTGGACATCAAACCAGTGAAGTTGATCAGCAGGTAGCGCCAGGGAAAGAGACTCTCCCGACCACGTTTGATCCGTCGGTAACAATGCCCTTAGCGTCTCTTCACCGCCTTGAACCTTAAGGCTGAGCAGATTGCTCATACCTAAGTTTTCCACTAAGAACACCTGGCCTGCAACGGTAATCGAGTCGGTAGGGGTTGCCAACCGAATATGTTCGGGACGAATGCCCAGCACGACTTCTCGCAGATTGCTGACTCCACTGGGCAGAGGGATTCGATGATTACCCAGAAGGGCTGCTTGATTCTCACATCTAAGCGTCAACAGATTCATCTGGGGGCTGCCAATAAACCCCGCTACAAATTGATTAGCTGGATAGGTATAAATCTCTTGAGGAGGAGCAAGCTGCTGTAAATCTCCCTGATACAGCACTGCCACCTTGGTCGATAAGGTCATCGCTTCCGTTTGATCATGGGTGACGTAGACCACCGGAGCATTTTGCTTTTCAAATAACTGCTTTAGCTCAGCCCGGACCTGCTCACGCAATAGCGCATCCAAATTACTTAGAGGCTCATCGAGTAAAAATACGGCAGGGTTGCGCACTAAGGCTCGTCCCAAGGCCACCCGTTGTCGTTGTCCGCCAGAGAGCTGTCCAGGCTTGCGCCGCATTAGATCATCTAATTCGAGTGCCCGGCTGGCCTCGGCCACCCGTTGTTGAATCTCAGGGCTGGGCATTTTGCGTAGCTTTAAGCCCGAGGCAATATTGTCGTAGACATTCATATGGGGATACAGCGCATAGCTTTGAAACACCATGGCAATATCGCGATCGCCTGCGCTTTTGTTCGTCACCACATCGGGGCCAATCACCACTTCCCCACGGGTGGGTTGTTCTAACCCCGCGATCAGCCGTAGCGTTGTAGACTTCCCACAACCGGAGGGACCTAATAAGGTTAAAAACTCACCATCTTCTACGGTGAGGCTGAGGTCTTTGACTGGAACCACTTTGGAGTTGTAGGTTTTATTGAGGTGTTTGATCTCAAGTTTGGCCATAGTGTTGAGGGGAATTTAGAGGGGTAAAGAGTTAACGCTGACCTAAGAAATTTCCAGCTAGGCGGAGGGCATCGGCGACATCCACATCACCATCCCCGTCACTATCTAAAAACTGATTCAAAACGGGATTCGATCCCTGTTGGGGATGCGCTTGAGAGGAACCACTGTGGAGTAAATTCAGCACGATGGGGACCAGTGTCGGCAATAACCCCTGAATAAAGCTGCTGCTTAAGCCCGTCCGCTGAGCAATTTCCTGGGCAATTTGTTGTTGCTGACTGGCAGAAAATAGGGCATTCACCGCAGCTCCATTGGCGCGAGTGCCACTGTATTGGTTGACGAGGGCTTGGGCCTGGTCCGCAGACTGGGACTTTAAGGCAGACCGAACATGATTCCCCAGCAAAGACATGGCCGCTTCCGTGGAGCCATTGTTCATGCCTTGCTGTTGGCTCAGCTGTTGCACCGTATTCAGAATATTGCCCAATTGGCCCGTATTGGCCTGCAAGGCTGGATTATCAATGGCGCTAACGATTTGATCAAAAAGTCCCATAGGTATTTATCAGCTTCAGGATAAGGATTGGATTGAAGCATCCTACTTCAGCCCAGAATGATCGATAACTGAGCCTCATCCTAAGGGGTGAGCATTCCTGGGATCAAGTTTGGTGCGTATCCCTTCATTGGACGTTACGTTTTGCTGGCGCAATTGTGACTCACTCTCGCATCACGTAACCGACGCCCCGGACGGTCTGAATCAAGCGCTTTTCCTGGTTCTCTTCGAGTTTGAGGCGGAGGTAGCGGATATAGACCTCGATGATATTAGAGTCCCCCATAAAGTCATAGCCCCAGACCTGTTCGAGGATGCGATCGCGCGTCAATACCTGGCGAGGATGCATCATCAAATACACCAGCAAATCAAACTCTTTGGCCGTTAATTCAATCGACCGTTCGCCCCGAAAGATCTCACGAGTGCGCTGATTCAGGGTCAGGTTGGAGAATTCGAGAACATCGGGATCTTCTTCTTGGGTCCGCCGCAAGTGGGCTCGCACCCTGGCTAACAGCTCTTCGATGCTAAAGGGCTTCACCATATAGTCATCTGCCCCGGCATCTAGCCCTTCGACCCGATCGCTAATTTCATCTTTGGCGGTCAACAAAATGACGGGCACTTTATCGCCTGTGGCCCGCAGACGGCGACAGACTTCGACCCCAGAGAACCCAGGCAACATCCAGTCCAGGAGAATCAAATCCGGTTGAGACTCCCGAGCCGCCGTGAGTCCGCCAATCCCATCATTGGCTACGGTCACCTGATACCCCTCATGGGTCAGTTCCATCTCAACAAATTGAGCCAGTTTGGTTTCATCTTCAACGAGGAGAATATGTGCTGTCATATTTTTGCTTCAGGAGATATGGGTAACGTCACGGTGAAGGTACTGCCTTCACCCTCTTGGGAAAGAACATTTACGTGTCCTCCCATGCCTTCGGTGAAGGTTTTAACTAAGGACAGGCCCAGACCGGCTCCGCCCGTGGAGCGGGCGCGGGCTTCGTCTAGACGGTAAAACCGTTCAAAAATACGGGACTGTTGCTTGAGAGGGATGCCATCGCCGCGATCGCACACATGAATCAAAGCGGATTCCTCCCGTTGTTCTAGCTTCACAGTAACGGGTTCGGTGGCTTCTGAATATTTAATTGCATTTTCCACTAAGTTTACCAATACCTGTTGGAGACGATCTGCGTCGGCAAAGATGGAAATTAAAGGAGACTCAGCCTCCAAAATAATTTGACGATGATTAAACCTATCCGCCATACTAACGACTTCTGCCGCTATATCGTTGAGAATCAGCGTTTCTAGATGATACGGCATATACCCATCATCAGCCCGAGCTAGGCACAGCAAATCTTGCAGCAGACGAATCGTCAGATCCGCCTCCGCTGTGGAGATTTGTAGCGCTTCTCGCTGCATTTCTGTTAAGTTGTCTCCCCGCCGTTGAATGCTTTGCAAGTAGCCCCGCACAATCGCTAACGGTGTCCGCAGTTCATGGGAGACATTACTCACAAATTCCCGTTGTCGTTCTGTCACATGCTGCTGCTCTCGCCATGCTGCTGATAAGCGATCCAGCATCATATTGAACGTATCTGCTAATTCCTGGATTTCACTGGGAGCATTCTGAATATCGACCTTCTTCTCTCCCAAATCGTCTGGCGAAATAGCTTTCGTCATTAAGCCCATCTGGCAAAGAGGGCGTAAAGATCGATGGACATACCAGGCCAATACTAGCGTGATCAACACAATAGCAACGGAACTGGCCAGGGCTAAAGACTGCACACTCGCGACAAACTTGCGTTGGTCCTCGGTAATATCTTGGGCGACAAATAGCGTTCCTAAGGGGCGATTACCCACGATAAGCGGGCTATGACAGGCCACAAAATCTCTATTTTGAATGTGGTAGACCTTGGGGGCAAGGCTATCTCGAAAAGCTGTTGCCAACGTGCTAGGACTTTCAAACCGTTGCCATGCTGGACTTGACATGTTGGTAGACGTCGCGACCAAACTCCCTTGGGAATCATTGACCCAAAGGAGCAAATTACGTCCAGACCGATTGTTAATCGCTTTTTCGATACTCTTCTGCAACGTAAACATTTCATCTTGTTGATAGAGCACCACATCATCGGCAATGCGATCAGCAATATCCACAATCTTTTGCTTATGGCTAGCGATCAAAGTCCGCTGCATTTTCCAGCTAGTCCATAGGGCAACACTAGTGAGTCCCAGAACAATCAGGCCAGTAATACTAGCCGTCAGCCGAAATTGAAGTGAGCTTGGATTGATGGTTTGGCGCAACTGCGGAGAGAGGTTTCGCCATCCCCGGCAAAGGGAAGATTTGAGCTGCAGTTCACCCACGTTAACCACCCCTCAGAATAACTTGGCGGTATGGGCAACAGGATCAAAATCGTACCGAGCCTGATAATCCGAGAGCCCGTACAGATTAAACGTCACTGTAGGCTCGTCCCCTAGGGCTTCTACACAGTGAATAGCCTCGGGCATCAGGCTAATTGTGTCGCCAGGATTCAAGATCAACTCTCCCATTTCCGCAATTTTGTGGGGGTGATCCGTGGAGGGGGTGCGCTGCCAGAACGTATTTTTCTCTTGGCCACTCACTAAGGCGACCACCCCCCAAGCGGCATGATTGTGCACCCGAGAGGTTTGACCCGGTAGCCAAACTACGGTTTGCACCGTCAGTGGAAAATTCGGCTCATCGTAGAGCATGGTGACCGACCAGCCTTGTTCAGGGTCAGGGGGTTGGACCTCGTATTGCAGCCAAGCCGAGTCTGTCAACAACTCCCTTACTAAAGGATAAATCGCCTGCAGCCGCTCCTGATCCTGATCAGTCATGGCCAGAATATCTTCGACCTCAGTTAAAAACCGGTATAGCCGATACGTTTGAGCCCTTTTATTAGGTAAGGAGCGATCAGGCCAAGACTGTACCTGGCCTTCATCATTAACAAACCAATCTTGCTCTATCATCTTGACGCTCTACACAGTGGTCTCCAAATCTATTGAACAATGACAGGGTAGTCAGGAGTAGGGTTGAGCGGACAACTGAAGACGTAGTTGCCTGGTTTTAGCGTAATCTCATAGGATTGAGTTTGTCCTTGATTGAGGTCACCGCCGCTCACTTTGGGTAACGTAACTTGGTTGAAACCTTCACCCCGCAAATAGAACCCCAAGGCATACGGAACATCTCGATTGGTGACTTCGAAAATATACTTTCCAGGCTTTAACGCCAGTGGCTTAAACCCGGCTTTGCGTTTTTCAAGTGTATTTGCGTTCACTTCCTTACAGTCATCTGCTTGCGTTGTTTTGAATTTGAAATCTTCAGATTCCGTTTCCAAAAATTGACAGCCCGTTTGAGTCAGTTTAATCACCTCAGTCGGTTGATCGGCCTCGCTTATTTGAGGGGCTGAATCACAGCCGGCTACAAAGAGCAAGATCAGTAAACTGCCGTACTGAAGTAACTTGGATTGCATAAGGGGGCCTCCCCAAAAGGGGACTGAAGTAAGGTCCTGTTCTAATATTATTTAAAATTGCACAGATGATATCGCCCTGACCACAAAATAAGTTTTCCCTGAGAATTCAGCGTTGTCGACTCCCTCTGGGCTTTATGACTTTACATAAAACCCTTCAACCCAGCAATCCACTCGTTTCTTAAGCAATCCCAATCTCATTCTCAGGAGAATTTCAGACTAGTCAGTCTCAATCAAGAATAGGTTTATGACTTCTTAGAAAGACTTGTCAAAAGCCCCCCTTTTTTAGCTAAATTTCCATTTAATGCAACAATTAACTAGGCAATTTTAGTTGCACCGAAAATTAATCCGTCATGGAGAGTATCAATGAAAGTCAAATATATGGCAATGGTTGCCACTGTTTCTCTGCTAAGTGTTGGTGGCCTGGTGATCGGTTGCGCTAATCCTTGTGCTGCCCAAGACAACAACGGCACTGAAACCACTGAAACCACTGATCCCTGTGCACCCAAGGCAGGAGATCCTTGTGCACCAAAATCAGAAGATCCCTGTGCGCCTAAGGCAGATCCCTGCGCGCCAAAATCTGAAGATCCTTGTGCACCCAAGGCAGGAGATCCTTGTGCACCAAAATCAGAAGATCCCTGTGCGCCTAAGGCAGATCCCTGCGCGCCAAAATCAGAAGATCCCTGTGCGCCTAAGGCAGATCCCTGCGCGGGCCAGTAAGTTGCTTACATAGCCAAGACTGCTGATTGAGCCATTACTCAATTCCGATGACAGATAGCGATAGAATGCTGGAGGTAGATGCTTGGGTGTCTACCTCTGTTCTATTTGCTGATTTGTTCTAAATATGATCCTTGCTCTGATAACATTTGAAATTTTTTAAGATCACAGCAACGGCACATGGGGCAGAGCAAAACTGTTTTCAATGATTAAGTTAAATGAAATCAACCGCTATGTCTTTTTATGCTAAGTTTGCCTGTTTATTAATGGGGTTGCTATTGTTTGCTAGCACCTTGTTCAGCCCACCTGCATTGGCCGTTACCCAAATTGAGCTAACGGACTTATCCTATAACGAGTGTCCTGCTGATATTGGCAAAGGAACGGTCACTAGTGGTGGCCCCGTGATGCGATTAGCGAATTGCTTCATTATCACTGGCACCACCATTAACAAGTCTGGCAAACCTGTTATGGATGCAGATGTTTTTGGCCGTATTTTCGATGCTAACAACAACCCAGCGATGGAAAACCGGGGACGGTTAGGGGCCATTGATGTTATTGAACCGGGGAAAGGGACTTTTGAACTGAGAGTAAGCGTCCCCGATGCCTTAGAAACTCCCTTGAAGCTAAAGCAATTTAAGGCTAGTGGGTTTGCCGCAAAAGTCCGTTAAAAAGCGGGAAAACTTTGTTGAGCAAAGCCTTGAAGGGCATTCTGTAAGATTTGCAATAGAAAAAATCCCAATATAGGCGAAAAATCAATCCCTCCTAAGGGGGGAATGATGGACCGAAAAATATTGAGATAAGGATCAGTGAGCTGACTCAAGATAGAGAAAGGCATACTGCTCCAATCGACATTAGGAAACCAGCTGAGCAGGATCCGAATAATCAATAGAACAAGGTAGATTTGGACAAATCTAAACAGGCTTAAAGCTATTAAGCTAGTGATTTCGCTGGCTGCCATAACGGTATATCTTTTGCGATCAGTAGTAACGGTAAACTAATTATTCTCAAGTTTAGCGGATGAGCCGATTGTCATCGGTACGGTCATGATGCGAAATTGCCGAATCTATCATGGATAACTTCTCACTCAACCTGGTCTAATCAGCTTATTGACTGCTTTCAAGATCCTGTTTCTTCAAGTTTCAAAGGCGCGATCGCCTGCATCCCCTAACCCTGGAACAATGAAACCCTGCTCGTTTAAACCCTCGTCAATGGTCGCAGTATAGATTTGTAAAGTTGGATGGTTCTCCCCCAATTGTTTGAGGGCTGGGGGAGCTGCCACGACAGAGATAATGCGAATCAATTCTGGATTGGCTTGGCGTTGGGTCAGTTCTTTCATCGTTGCCATAATTGACCCTCCCGTGGCAAGCATCGGCTCTGTGATGAGTATGCGTGTCTGGGACTGAAATTGGTCAGGCAGTTTATTCAAATAACAGTACGGCTGGAGAGTTTCTTCATCCCGAGCTAGTCCGAAATGGTAGGTGGCGGCTCTGGGGATAACACTTTGTGCCCCTTCCAGGAGCGTTAGTCCAGCTCTAAGGATTGGCACCACGGCAACCGGTAGCTCAGGATTGATTACAGCAGCAGCAGCAGGACCTAGAGGGGTCTCAACGGTAGTCTCTACAGAGGGGAACCACTCTCGCATGACTTCGTAAGTCAGCCATCTTCCCAGCTCAGTCATTGCGGTGCGAAACATCACCCCTGGGGTATTGCGATCGCGCGCCACTGCCAACCAATGCTTAATCAGGGGATGGGGGGGAACATAGACCCGAAGTTGAAGCGCCATAAGTTACTGAAACAGGATGGGAGTAAAGCAGTTCGTTCTTGAACCTGACTCATCATACGACTTTTAATCCGTTGCCAGAGTAGCGGGGCACAGGGCTTCAGGAAATTATTGAGAATAAATTGCAATTAGCTCTTAACTGGTTTATAGTTATCTATGTGTTCTCCTCTCAGAGGATTCGGCAGGTGGGGCCAAGGCGTTAGCGCAGCTTGGTTCCATTTTTTTTGTGGATTATTTCTACTGCCGCCGCCAGGCATTGGGCTTAAATTTCTCGTTCAGGCAGGATAATGGTAGAAACGATTCTGCTAGCCCTATGCCATCTTCCTTACCTAATATTCCTGATCAGGCAACTGAGTATGATGCTATCGTCATTGGCTCGGGGATTGGCGGGTTGGTAACCGCGACCCAGCTCGCGGCGAAAGGGGCAAACGTATTAGCTTTAGAACGTTATCTGATTCCAGGTGGAAGTGCAGGGTACTTTGAGCACAATGGCTATCGGTTTGATGTTGGGGCTTCCATGATTTTTGGGTTTGGCGATCGGGGCACAACCAACCTGTTAACAAGAGCTTTAGCCGCTGTGAATCAACAGGTCGAAACTATTCCTGATCCTGTTCAGATTCATTACCATCTTCCCCAAAACTTAGACCTTAAGGTGCATCGAGACTATGAGAAGTTTTTGCAAGAACTGATTTCACGCTTTCCCCATGAGCGCCATGGCATCCGTCAGTTTTACGACACCTGCTGGCAAATCTTTAATAGCCTTAACAGTATGGAATTGCTGTCTCTAGAAGAGTTGGGCTACCTCGCCCGGTCTTTTTGGCAGCATCCGGGCAGTTGTTTTCGGCTATTGCAGTATTTGCCCCGCAATGTGGGGGACTATGCTCGGCGTTATATCAAAGACCCTATTTTGCTTAAGTTTATTGATATGGAGTGCTATTGCTGGTCAGTGGTGCCAGCCGCCCAAACGCCAATGATTAATGCTGGCATGGTGTTCTCCGATCGCCACTATGGCGGGGTGAATTATCCCAAGGGTGGGGTGGGCCAAATTGCCCTCAAGCTGGTGGAAGGATTAGAGGCGGCCGGGAGTCAGATTCACTATCGGGCCCGGGTCAATAAAGTTATCTTGGAGCAGGGAACAGCCGTCGGGGTAGAACTTGCGACGGGAGAAACCTATCGCGGCCAGCGAATTATTTCTAACGCCACCCGCTGGGACACCTTTGGCCATTTAGTAGATGAAGTTCCGCCTGCAGAAGCCAAGTGGCGACAACGCTACAAAAAATCTCCCAGTTTTTTGAGCCTGCATTTAGGCGTTGAAGCAGAGGCACTCCCTGCGAACTTAGATTGTCACCATATTTTGTTGAGCGACTGGGATATGATGGCTGAGCCTGGAGCAACGGTATTTGTATCCATTCCCACACTGTTGGATGCCTCTTTGGCCCCACCCAGACATCATATTGTCCATGCCTTTACGCCAAGCTGGGTTAAGGATTGGCAGGTGCGCTCCCAAACTCAATACAACACCCAAAAACAAGAGGCTGCTCAGCAACTCATTAGCCGATTACAGCAAATTATCCCCAACTTGGGCCAGCATATTCACCATATGGAAGTAGGCACGCCCCGCACCCACCGCCGTTTCCTCGGTCGTCAGGATGGAACTTATGGCCCTATCCCTAGCCGTCAACTCTGGGGTTTGGTGGGCATGCCCTTTAACCGCACCGCCATTCCGGGTTTATATTGTGTTGGCGATAGTACGTTTCCAGGCCAGGGCCTAAATGCGGTTGCTTTTTCGGGGTTTGCCTGTGCTCATCGGGTGGCAAAAGATCTAAGACTATGACTAGACCTGATCCGCTTTAGCCAGGATTACACAAGATTAGAGTTGACGGATTGCCATAATGTGTTGAATGATAGTGAATCGCAGTTAATGCACAGCCAGCGGAACTGGCGGAATTGGTAGACGCGCTAGGTTCAGGTCCTAGTGTCTGCAAAGAC
>NZ_JANQOY010000173.1 GCF_028285565.1 Acaryochloris sp. IP29b_bin.148 | reverse complement strand
GGCATAAACACTTCATGAATCATGGGTTAGTTTTCCGAAACGAATAGCAAGATAAACCAAAGCCTATCCAGTTTGAATTTTATCCTGTTCAGGGCTATCCACACTATCTCCTTTGCGGAGAAGGAATAAGCTAATGCAACAAGATGCTTCAATAGGCAAAGCGATGTTGTGGACATCTGGGTGATTCTGCCACCAACTTTAGAGAGAGAGGCCCCGTTTATGTCCAGGCAATATTTTGCAACCGTTGCCCGAGGATTAGAGTCCTTAGCCGCTCAAGAACTGGCAGAACTGGGGGCAACGTCCGTTGAGCCAGGATTTTGTGGGGTGGCTTTTCAGGGCGATCGCAAATTGCTATACCACGTGAATCTCTGGGCCAGACTCCCTTTTCGCATCTTGCTGAGACTCGAAGCCTTCCCTTGTCGAACGGCAGAGGATCTCTATCGAGGGATTCAAGGGTTACCTTGGCAGGACTATTTAACCCCAGACTACACATTGGCCGTCGATGCCACGGGGAAAACGCAGCAGCTTAACCACAGTCATTTCACCGCGCTGCAGGTCAAAAATGCGATTGTCGATCAGCAACGCCAGCAGTTTAGGGCGCGATCGCACATCGATACCCAAACCCCCGATGTGCGGATCAACGTGCATCTGCATCGCGATCGCTGCGTGGTCAGTCTCGATAGTTCTGGCAGCAGCTTACATCGACGGGGATATCGTCCAGCGGTAGGGACTGCGCCCTTGAAGGAATCCTTAGCTGCTGCTCTTATTCGCCTGTCAGGTTGGCAACCCGAATCAGCTTTTATGGACCCGCTGTGTGGGTCTGGCACCCTGCCCCTAGAAGCCTGTCTACAGGGTTTAAACGTCGCCCCAGGCCTCTTTCGACAACAGTTTGGGTTTCAAACCTGGCCAGATTTTGATCCGTCTCTCTGGCAATCCTTGCAGACAGCAGCTCGGAAGCAACAACGGACTCAACTGCCGATGCCGATTTGGGGCAGCGATCGCAACCCTGATGTCATTGAACAGGCTCGTCTCAATGCTCAAAATTGCCACGTCGCAGACCATATCTGGTTCGAACCTATCGACTTACAGGATATTGAACCACCTACTGATAGCGGCATCTTGATTTGCAATCCACCCTATGGCGAACGGTTGGGTAATGCGCAGGAATTAGGCAGTTTTTATCGTCAGTTGGGACAAATCCTTAAGCAGCGCTTTAAAGGCTGGACAGTCTTTGTTCTCAGCGGGAATAAAGCGCTGTCTCAGTCTATTGGTCTTAAATCTTGTCAGCGAACAGCCGTCAATAACGGATCGATTCCCTGTCAGTTCTTAAAGTACGAGCTATATCGTTAACCATCGGTTCTGAACCGCTATTCCGGTAAGGATAGCCAGCTAAAGATATCGTTTGCAGACAATACGAGTTCCAGCTCCGGCAACAGCGGTAAGGGATCAAGATCCTGATATAGCTTGATACGGGAGTCCGCAGAAATCACGAGGATACTGTCGGCTTCTGGATCTAACAACCACCCCCATTCCGTACCGTGATCAATGCAGTGTAGGAGTTTTTCTAAAGGCTTCGTTTGGGTTTGCTCAGGCGAAAGGATCTCAATCGCCCAATCGGGACAGATCTCGAATCGATTAGCAATTCGCCCTGAGGCGGTCCGTGGAATCCGTGGCCAGCGAAATACAACGATATCAGGGACAATAGCAGCTCCGCCAAACACACAGCGAAGCTCGGGAAACGCATAGGCCATACGACGGGGTTTACCCACTGCATTAATGGCATTCACTAATTCACTTTGCAAGGTACTATGTTCACCTTGTGGCATCGGTTTCTGCGTGATCTGATTATGGATAAATTCGCTGGCAGGCTGGGTCTCCGATCGTTGCAAAAAGGTGTCTAGCGTTAGGGGTTGAGCAGAGATGTGTACCATGGTGGATATTCTGATGCTGCTTCTATCCTAATCCTGAGCTGCGAAACTGGCGATTTTTAGCGATATGGAGCTGTGGCCGCTTCGAAGATCTTTAAACCTGATTGAGGATTTTGGCAGTGACAAGGTAGTTTTGTGATTTATCCATCATTGCTAACGGGTGCGATGGTTTCCGACCGGCCCGTGGCCATCGCAAAGAATCATCACACTTTCGTAAAAATCATCTCACCAGCAGATAGATCAATAGAAGGAATCTACAACCCATTTTGTGGGCTTGACTCGCTGATTTTACGAATTCTGTTAAGTTTATATTTTTATTCCGTAAGAGATTATAAAATACCCAGCTATAGTCCCACCAAAAATACTGACTAATTGCCTCCTTCTCTTTTATATCAATTATTTCAGAATATAAAAGAGACTATGAAATCATAAAAATTTCACAGAGAAACTGTGATATTGATCATGTTATAACGACGATAAAAGATGCATCCTAAAGAGTGAAATAGGTTCTCTCTAGACCTATTGATTAATCGCTCTCTTGCAGACACTTAACTCCATCTATCAAAGATCTAAAGGTGACTTGATTGACATCGATTTTCATCCATGTGATTAAGCCTCCGAAGGGTGAACCTCACGGATCACTATCAATGGTTTTATTCATTACCAATCGTCTCCTACAAGAAGCACTAAAGTAACGCATCCCAACTGATTGAAGTCCACTTTTATTATTATCTTGTACGTCAGGTCCTATGGATATCTCTCTGCCTCAAAACGATCCCAAACCCTTTCAACGTCAAACTGCTTTAAAGGCAGCTCGCCAGAAATATCAATACAACTATACCTATCTCAACGGTGGGGCGATGGCCGACCAAGTCCCTCCCCAAGATCAATCCCTTGGCAAATTTGACTGGATTCAAGGTGCCTTATCTTTACTCCTACGTATTGATGCCAATCAAGCCTTACAAGATGTCCAGGAAACAGGGTCAGCTCGCCAACTCCGCAGATTTGCCTGGCTCACTCGGATCGCCCGCTATTTAAATAACCCTAAGCGAGATGATTTCTTAAAGTTTCTGCTCGCACGAGTCCTCCCCATTATTCAGTGGTTTCAACGGTTACGAGATCGCAAGCCATCCCCTACGCAGCCGACGATGCCTCCACCTACCATGGATGGAGGAGCTGCCAATCCATCCTTATTAGGAGCCTTAATTTCAGAAGTTCAAGAGCCGAGAGACCATACCCAAGAGCAGGAAAAGTTGGATCGCCATGCGCTTGATATGCAAGGCAAGCAAATTCAAGGCAGTTTGTCAGATTACGCAACGCTCTTTCAGGCTTACAATGATCTCTTTCAAATCATTTATTTGCCCTGCATCAGTCATCAATTTTGGACCGATCGCGCCTTTGTGGCACAACGCGTGGCGGGTGCTAACCCGCTCGTTCTAGAGCAATGCCAGATCTTGCCAGACCATTTTCCGGTCACAAACGAACAGTATCAGGCGGTGATGGGAAGCGCCGATTCTCTCCAGAAAGCGGGCCAGGAAGGGCGGCTCTACCTCACGGATTATGCTGTGCTCGACCAGCTGGAAGCGGGCACCTTTCCCGATACCCAGAAGTATGTCTATGCGCCGTTAGCCCTGTTTGCGGTTCCAGCAACCGGGAGTGGATCGCTGGTGGCCGTGGCCATTCAATGTCAGCAGCAACCGGGTCCTGAAAATCCTATTTTTACGCCACCCGCTGACCAGAGTCCTCAGTCTGAGCAATGGGCCTGGTTGATGGCAAAAACCATTGTCCAAATTGCCGATGGTAACTACCATGAGCTTATTTCTCACTTGGGACGCACTCACCTGTTAATTGAGCCCATCGTGGTGGCCACCTATCGCCAATTGGCCGCCAATCATCCTTTGAGTGTGTTGCTACGGCCCCATTTCGAAGGCACCCTCTTTATCAACAATGCAGCCATTTCCGGCCTGATCAATGATGGTGGCACTGTAGATGCCGTGATGTCGGGCACCATTGAATCGTCCAAGGCACTCAGTTTAAAGGCCGTGCAAGGGTTTCCCTATGGTTTCAATGACTCGATGCTACCCGCTATGCTAGCCAAACGAGGGGTAGATAATGCCGAGCAGCTCCCTGATTATCCCTATCGAGATGATGCGTTGTTAGTTTGGGGTGCGATTCATGATTGGGTCGCCAGCTATCTAGATTTGTACTACCTTAGCGATGAGGATGTAGTGGCGGATACTGAGCTCCAAGCCTGGCTGGCCGAAATGATCGCTGAAGACGGGGGACGGGTGACGGATATTGGTGAGACCTCATCGGCCCAGGAGACACCCAGTCTGCGCACTAAAGCGTACCTGACTGATATGGTGACCCTGATTATTTTTACCGGGAGTGCGCAACATGCGGCGGTCAACTTTTCCCAAGCCGCCTATATGACCTATATCCCCAATTTGCCCTTGGCTGGATACCATCCTGCTCCCAGCTCGACCCAGGCAAGTGTTCAAGACTACGTTAAGCTGCTCCCATCCTTGAAACAGGCGGAAAACCAAATGGATATGACGTACCTGTTAGGGTCTCTTTATTACACACAATTGGGTGAATATGGAGACACCCACTTTAGTGATGCGAGGGTGCAAGCGCCATTACAGGCGTTTCAGCAGCGATTAGATGCCATCGGCATTGAGATTGAGGATCGCAACAGTCGTCGTCCGACCTTTTATGATTTTCTGCATCCGAACAAGATTCCCCAAAGCATCAATATTTAACGGATGTCGGGTTGAGTCCCCGAGGGCTCATTCAGGCTTTACGGATGATTCAGAGACAGAGGGATCGACTGAACCTGACGACAATGTGTGATCGCATCTGATGCAATCGCGTCCCTCTGTTTTAGCCTGATACAGGGCTTTGTCTGCGGCCAAGATCAACAGCGTTTCTGAACCCATCGATTGCACATCGGGAACCACGCTGGCAACGCCCAAACTGAGGGTGATGTGGGGGCTATTGAGAGAATTCTTGTGGGGAATAGCTAGGGTGTGGATGGCTCGGCGAATTCCTTTGGCCACATGCACTGCTCCCTCTAAGGGCGTATTGGGTAGGATCACGGCAAATTCCTCGCCACCATAGCGAGCAGGAATATCAGCCGGACGCTTCACACATTGTCTGATGGTACTGGCAACTTGAAACAAGCAATTATCTCCAAATAGATGGCCATAGGTGTCGTTATAGGCCTTAAAACAATCAATATCAGCCAATATTAAAGATAAATTCTGTTTTTCCCTGGATAACCGTCGCCACTCTCGATGGAGGGTTTCTGAAAAGACCCGACGATTAGGTAGTTGGGTTAACTCATCAATGGAAGCAAGGTGCGTCAGTTTTTGATTGGCTTCTTCTAGTTCTCGATAAAGCTGAGTTCTCTCTAGCTGAATGCGAACCCGTTGCCTGAGAACGGGCCAGTGGATTGGTTTTGTAATATAGTCAGAGGCTCCCGCATCAAAGGCCCAATCGACGGACGTTTGGTCTTCTAATCCTGTAATCATCAAGATAGGTGTGTATATGCTGTCCGGTAATTTCATGATTTGGCTACAGCATTCAAACCCATTCATGCCCGGCATCATGGCATCCAAGAGAACCAGATTGGGTGGGGTCTTCTGATAGGCAGCTAAGCAGGTTTCACCATCTTCGGCTTCAATTACTCGATAACCATCATTGGCCAAAATATGGCTGATCATGGCCCGCGTCATCCGATCATCTTCAGCAATCAAGATCACTGGACGATCTGGGTTTGCACCGATGGGAGAGGCGGATCGGGAAACATCCGCAAGGGGCAACGATTGAGTATTGATTTCTTGCATGGCCATCTCTTCAGGCTGAAAACACGCGTTACACCCAGTGTGCCCAGACGTCTGGTTAATCCTACGTGTTGCTACTCCGATGAGGGTAAGACGACGACCCGAGCGCGACCTAATTGTTTGGCTTGATAGAGGGCTTGATCGGCACGATGGATCAGATCTGAGAGTGGTTGGTTAGCATGCGATCGCAAGGATGCCCCGCCAATACTAATGGTCACAAATTGGCTCACCCTTGAGGATTGATGGAGCAATTGAGACTGGTGAATCACCTGTTGCAACTTATTGGCTACCACTTGTCCACCCGCCAGGTCTGTGTTGGGCAGCACAACGGCAAATTCTTCCCCGCCAAATCGGGCAACTAAATCTAGGGGGCGAACAATGACTTGATGAATTTTCTGAGCCACTGTTCTCAAACAAATATCCCCTTCTAGGTGACCGTAAGTATCGTTGTACTGTTTGAAATAGTCGATATCGCAAATCAGTAAGGTTAAGGGTTGCTGTTCCCGCAGCATTTGCTTCCAAATGGTTTGGAGATATTCATCAAATCGGCGGCGGTTTGCCAGCCCTGTTAAGGCATCATGATTGGCGAGCAGAGAGAGTTGCTGATTGGCTTCATCCAATTGCTTATTTGTGGCTTCTAAGGCTCGCTGAGCATAGAGTTTGGCCTGAATTTCTTGCTCCAATTGCTGATTCTTGGCTGCTAAGGCTAAGGTCTGCTGCTGCAATGCCTGAGTTCGCTCTTGGACCTTCTGCTCTAAATCTTGTTTGGCTTCTTCTAATTGCCGATTCAGCAAGGCAATTTGTTGGCGACTCTCTTCCACCGTCAGTAAATCTCGATAAGAGCGAATCGCTGTAATAATGGAGGAAAATAGCTTTTGCTGCGTTAACTCTGTTTTAGTTTTATAGTCATTGATATCGTAGCCCTCAATCACAGACTTTTCAGGGGCAATGCCCGGTTGGCCCGTGCGCAAAATAATCCGGACAAATAGGTTATGTAAATTTTCCCGAATGTATTTGACCAGCTCCAACCCAGCCTCATCCGTTTCCATCACCACATCCAATAACAGCACCGCTGTATCTGGATTCTCATCCAGGAGTTTCTGGGCTTCTTCACCGGAATAGGCAGACAGGATTTTCAGGGATTTATCCGCAAATTTGAAGTTTTTAAGGGCTAAACGGGTAACCGCATGCACCTGTTCTTCATCGTCGACAACAATAATTTTCCAACCGTGGGAGACTTCGTTGTCACTGATTTGAGCAAAGGATTCATCCAAAAACCTGAGTTCATCCTCTAGGTCTGAGAAGGCATGGATGCGGGTAAGTTGCGGATCCTTAGACATAGGTGGCATCATTTTCTAGGTTCAAGGGTAGATTCAGAATGAATCGCGTTCCTTCTGTGGGAGTGCTCTGACAGTGTAGGTTGCCCTGTAAGGTTTGAGTCACTAAATTGTGGGCAATATGTAGCCCCAAACCGCTACCGCCCCGATCTCGACCTGTCGTGAAAAAGGGTTCAAAAATCTTCGATTGATGCTCGATGGGAATACCACAGCCATCATCGGTATATAACAAGATCAGTCGATTCTGCTGTTGCGTTAAGTCAAATTGCAGCTGTCCTGCTTCGCCAGGTTGATAGGCATGCAGGATAGAGTTCATCACCAAATTTGTCACGACTTGAGAGAGGGCTCCTGGATAATTGATAGTTTTGAGCGCAGCATCTCCTGATACCGTTACCGTATGGCTGGTTTGTTTGAGTTTGGGCTCTAAGTTCGTCAATACACTTTCAATATAAGGGATGATCTGAAATCGACGTTTCTCATGACTGGTTTGGTCGACAGCCACTTGTTTGAAGTTTTGAATCAGAGCAGCGGCTCCTTTGAGATTTTGCAGAATCAGGTCACTACTCTCGTGGGCGATGTCCACATAGTTCCCCAGGGTCGATCGCTTAAGGGCACCGTCCTGGTAGGTCTGATAAAAGGTTGTCGTTTCACTATTGAGGACCGACGCTGCCAAAATGGCATTGCCCACAGGTGTATTGATTTCATGGGCAACCCCCGCCACTAACTGTCCCAAGGCCGCCATTTTTTCCGAGCGGATCAGCTCAGATTGGGTGGCTTCCAGCTCATGAAGTGTTTGGGTTAGGGTTTGGGTGCGTTCCTGGACTTTGCGTTCTAAGGTCTGCTGATACTCGACAATTTGTTGTTCTCGCTGATAGCTATTGAGTGCCTCTCGTACCGTGAGTTGCAAGTCAGCGGGATGCCAAGGCTTGGCAATATAGTGATAGAGCTGAGCTGTGTTAATGGCATGGGTAATGCCATCCACACTGGCCTGCCCGGTCAGCATAATGGTTAAGGTTTGCGGTGAAAGTTGATGGACCCGCTGCAATACCTCATCCCCTTTAATATCAGGCATCAGGTAATCGGCAATGATCACAGGCAGATCGCATTGCTCTTGCACTAACTCTTGCACGAGGGTAATGGCATCTAGCCCCCCCACTGCCGTTTCGATATCACAACTCTCTTCAAAGGTCTCTGATAGCTCTCTTCTGAGGCTATCTAAGACAGCGGTTTCATCATCAACACAGACAATCACAGGTTTAGACATGGTTGCTTATGAGGAAGATAAGGCAGATTGAATCGAGTCGATAAGGTCCTTCTCACTCCAAGGTTTCTGCAAGCAGCGATGCAAATTGGCCTGCTCCCGCGCCCGCTCAACAGCGGTTTCGTCCGCTTGACCCGTCAGCAAAATCTTGACAACCCCTGGAAATTTCTGATGCACGTTAATTAAAAACTCATCCCCTTTGGTTCCAGGCATTAGCCAATCCGACACAATCACCAGCAAATCTGTATTTTCTGCCTGAAGCTCTTCGATCAGCTCCAGGGCTTCACTGGCATTTTCAGCCGTCTCGTAAACATAATCATCCTCAAACGCCGTTTGCAACTGTCGCAGGAGACTATTGAGAATAATGACTTCATCGTCAACACAAAGAATCGCCAGTTTTGTCATGGTGATAGAAGGGGTTGAGTTGCAAGGGAAATCGGTAAGGTGACCTGAAAGGTCGTTTGCCCAGGAACGGAGTTTAAGGTTAAGGTCCCTCGATGCTTATCAATAATTCTTTTGACAATGTCGAGTCCTAAACCACTGCCCTCTCCAGGGGGTTTGGTCGTAAAAAACGGTTTAAAGATTTTGTCTTGGAGTTCAGGCGGTACGCCTGGTCCGCTGTCGGTAATCCTGACACAGATCTGATCACACTGTTGACTCACCTCAATGGCTAGTGTGCCCTGATACTTCATAGCCTGTAAAGCGTTGTGAATTAAATTCGTCCAGACTTGATTGAGTTCATCAAAATAGCAGGCAATGGTGGAAATTTTGGCGAAGGAACGTTGAACCTGCACGCCCTGTTTTAGGTGATTGTGATAAAGCGTTAACACGGCATCAATCCCATCTGTAATCTGGGCTTCAATCATTTCGCCGCTGTGATCGTAGCGGGCATAGGTTTTGAGGGCAAAGACAATTTTGGCGGAGCGATCGCTGGCCATGACGATATCGCGAGTACTGTCTCGAACACGGGCAAACTGGCGAACCATTTTTAAGAGGGACTCACTCTCGTCCGTCCTCAAGAGGGGCATGAGATCGTCAATGCGATCGCAAATTCCCATATCCACCAACAAGCTGGCGACGGTATCCGCCTTCGTGACCCCCCGCTCCGATAAGCGTTGGGCTAGGGCCTTGCGGGTATGTCGTCGCTCGCGACCAGAGAGGAGGGGAGAGGGGGTTAACGCCTGCTGCAATACCGCTTGGAATTGCTGTTCTCTTGTCGGTGATAAATTGCGAAAAAAGTCGGGCAAGGTGACGAGATACTGGTCGAGGAAATTGGCGATATAGTCAATCGAAGACCGAATCGCCCCTAAAGGGGTGTTGATTTCATGGGCGACTCCGGCAATCAGTTGGCCCAGGGCTGCCATTTTCTCAGATTGGATCAAGCCTTCTTGGGTTCGTTGAAGTTCTTCCAGGGTGTGGGACAGCGCTTGGGTCCGTTCACTGACCTTTTGTTCGAGCTGGGTGTAGAGACGGGCATTATCAATGGCGATTGCAGCTTGTCCCGACAGGAGCTGCAAAATTTCTAGACGATCGGCCGTAAACGCACCGGTGGTGAGATTATTCTCCAAATATAGGATGCCGCTTAATTGGCCTTGATTCAGTAAGGGCGCACAGAGAATCGATTGGGGTTGATGCGATTGGATATAGGGATCAAGGGCAAAACGGCTATCTTGACTGGCCTGCTTTAGGACCACACTGGTTTGGGTGCGCTGGACATAGTTAATGATGGTTTCAGGGAGTTGTCCGGCAACGGGTTGAGCGTGTAACACCTGATTGCGGTTAGATTCTCCCTCATAGGAGGCTTCAATCAGTAATTGCCCGTTCTGCTGCAGCAGCAGATGGCCCAATTGAGCGCCCGCATTGTGGACCAGAATTTGGATCAGTGTGATCAACAATTTATCTAAAACGATCTCACCGGCAATGGCCTGGGAGGCTTGGAGAACACTTGTGAGATCGAGCGATTGGGATGTCCGAACCGTGCTGTTTGTAGAGGTGGTCGTCAGCTTTGGGGCTGCTGAATAGGATGTCTGGATGGGTTGAGTGAGTAGAGCAGGATAGGTTTGCTTCAGTTGCTGCGATTTTGCGATCGCCCCCCACCGGGAGTAACCATAATAGGCTTCCTGTAAATACACGCGAGCAAACGTCTCTCGTTGCTGCTGCAGATAGAATTGGGCTGCCAGCTCATTCGCCAAAGCTGCGATAGGAAGATAATGGTGTTCTTGAGCCAGCGCAATCGCCCGGTCATAGGTTTCACCGGCCAAATAAGGCTGTCCTAAAACCCGATAGCGTTCAGCCGCCACTAAGTCATATTTATGCTGGTGATTGGTCGGAGCATGGTTGGCCCATTGTTGGAGTTGGCTTTGATTCGCGTCCACCTGGGCTAAAACCTGTTGCTGCTCCATTGAGGACAGTGACGGATACAGCGCTAATCTTGCCAGGGAATCATAAAAATTAAGGCTCACGATAGTTGCGGCTGCCGTCATCCCATCCACATAGGCGGCGGCCTGTCCAGTACTCTCTAACGCCACCGCGGGTTGCCCTAGCAAATACGCTGTTTGAGCTTTAAAGGTATAGAAAAAGGCCAACGCTAACTTATTGTCTGCACTCTCGACTGTAATTTGCGGCTCTTGCAGATAGCGACCCGACAAGCACCCCGGATCGAGTGCTGGCTCCATTAAATGGGCGGTTGCCTGCTGGAAAATTTGCAAATAGAGGCAGCAGGCAGCCTGTTGAAAGCCTGAAATGGCTTGCTGAAACCCCTGCATACGGGTGGCTAGATCGGGTAAATTTTGCCCCGTCAGTAGGGAGTGCATCGCTTCCCAACAGAGGGAATAGCTGGCATATTCCAAGTCGCCTGTTTCGAGACCAATTTGATACCCTTCATGGAGAGCCGGTATGGTTTGGCTTAAGGGGTCAATCCAATGGCGAACAAAGGCATTAAAAACAAACACAACGCGGCTTTTGGTCTTTTGGGCCTGGAATTTCTCCACCACCGTTAACGCTAACCGTCCAAATTGGTAGCCTGCTTCTAGATCACCCACCACACCACAGAGGGTAATGCCATAACAATCATAGGCAAAGGCAGAGGCCGGTGTATTCCCATACTTTAGGGAGAGATGGATTTGCTTCAGATTACTGAGAATAAAACGTTCAAAGGACGCTTGATATCCCGATGACAAAATATCTGATAGCACCTGCATGGCGGCCAGCTTGTCTGCTGCGACCATCTCAGGCAAGTCCACCAAAGATTGGATGGGACGATCGATCAGCTGTTGAGTCTGGTCCAGGGTCTGCTGGAGTTGTGCTGGCGTCGGTTCTCCGAACTCAATTCCCAGTCGGCTCAAAATCTCAAAGCCAATATCGGTCGCCTCTAGGTGACGATTTTGAGCCGAGCGGGCCAGAATTTTGACCCGGTAAACGTTAACCATCTCTAAAACGGTTCTGGCCTGCTGTAGCACCACCGCGGTTAGCTGGGTTTGTTGTGGGTAATCCTGATCGAGGAACGCCGCTTCAACCGCCTCTTCATGAAGTTTGAGGGTTAAGGCATAGGTTTGCTGCCACCCCGTCTCTCCCACTAGCCCCAGCCCGGTCTGGAGATAGCGAACCGCCGCCTGATACGCGGTGGAAGACTTCGCTTTCTGACCCGCCTGGAGATTCAGTTGAGCCACTTGATCGCGCTCTGCCCCCTCGGTGATCAGAGGCAGAGCTTGATTGAGATGATCGACGATTTCAAACAGGCGGTCTGCAGGTTGATCGGCATTGGCGTTATGCCAAAGCAAGCGACCGATGTGCAAGTGCACGGATGCTCGCTGATCCTCATCAATCAAGGTATAGGCCGCCTGCTGAATCCGGTCATGCCCAAATCGAAAATTCGTAATTACCAAATCTTCCTTTAAGTCAGACAAGGCGATCACCAAGCCCAACTGAATGGCGACTTTGAGGTCCTGAAACACCTCTAGCGGAGACTGTTGGCGAATCAGACTCAGGGTGTGCAACTCAAACTCAGCGCCCACACAGGCCGCTAACCGCAGTACCTCCTGCGTCGCATCGGGTAATTTCTTGAGTTTGCCAATTAATAACTCAATGACGTTATCGGTCAAATCCTGAGCCTGAATTTGGGCAATATCCCACTCCCATTGGCGGTCCTGGGAATTGAAGTACAGCAACGCTTCCCCATACAAATTCTTGAGGAATTCATTCACAAAAAACGGGTTACCCTGGGTCTTCTGGTGAACCAGCGCTGCCAACGTCTGGGTTTGGGCTGGAGGATGGCGAACCGTATCGGCAATTAATTGACAGAGGTGCGGCTGGGAGAGGGGCTGCAGGAGAATGGTCTGGATCTTGACCTGTTTTATCTCTAACTGCTTGACCAAGGTCATCAGGGGATGGGTGGCATCCACTTCGTTATCTCGATAAGCGCCGATCAAGAGTAGCGATCGCATCTGACGATCCGTCATCATTAGCTTGATCAGATTCAAACTGGCAGAATCAGCCCATTGCAAATCATCCAGAAAAATGACTAAGGGATGGGTGGGCTGACAGAACACCTGAATAAAGCCTTGAAATACCAAGTTAAAGCGATTTAAGGCTTCTGCAGGCCCTAGCTCTGGCATCGGGGGTTGGGGGCCGGTAATCAGCTCCATCTCAGGAATCACATCAATCACGACCTGACCATTCGGCCCCAAAGCCGCTAACAGCTTTTGCCGCCAGTGATCCAGCTGTACTTCGCTTTCAGTCAGCAGTTGCTTGACTAAATTTTGGAACGCACTAATCACGGCTGAATAAGGCACATCCCGCTGAAACTGATCGTATTTGCCCGCAATAAAATATCCTTGTTTTTCCGTAATCGGTTTATGAACCTCTGCCACCAGCGATGATTTACCGATGCCGGAGTACCCCGCCACGAGCATCAGTTCACTACTCCTCGTGGCCTCCTCCAGCTGACTGACGCGGGCAAAGGCCTTGAGTAAGGTCGTAATCTCTGACTTACGCCCATAGAGCTTTTGCGGGATCTGGAATTTATCGGATTGATCGTGAGTTTTCAAGGAAAAGGGATGAATGGTCCCCTGTTGCAGTTGTTGAAGGCAAGTCGTTAGATCGGATTGAATGCCAAAGGCGCTTTGATACCGATCTTCAGCTGTTTTAGCCATCAACATCAGCACAATGTCAGCCACCTCTTCGGGAATCTGAGGATTCAGGTGGTGAGGCGGGATAGGCTGCTGAGCCAGATGGCAATGGACTAATTTCAGGGGATCAGTCTCTGTAAAAGGCAACTGCCCGGTCAGCAACTCATAGAACATGACGCCGAGAGAGTAAAAATCAGTCCGATAGTCTAGGGACCGATTCATCCGCCCTGTCTGCTCAGGTGAAATATAAGCTAGCGTCCCTTCCAACACCCGTGGATTTTTAAGGGTGGGGTTCTCTCGACTCAATTGGGTTGAAATCCCAAAGTCGATGATTTTGAGCTGTCCCGTTTTGGGATTGACAACGATATTGCTGGGATTAATGTCCTTGTGGATAATATTGTGATCGTGAATCTGGCCTAAGATCTCGACGACTCGAATCGCGACGGGGAGAAACTCAGCCACAGGCAGAGCTTTACTCCAGTAGGCTTGGAGAGAGTGACCGCCAATGTCTTCCAGAACAATCGCTAAAGTGTGCTGATAGGGCTCTAGCCCCAAAACCTGGATCACACCGTCCACGTCAAGGCTGTGGGTGATCTCATACTCTTGGCGATAGCGAGTCAGTTCTGCGGCAGACGGATAATCTTGCTTTAAAACTTTTAGAATGACAGAACGTGAAGGGGAGGTTTGTTGACCACGATAAACAAGAGAGTTCGCGCTTTCATAGAGATGTTCAAGCAGCTGGCAGTCAGCGATAGTCCCCAACATGAATCATTTCTCCAAGCCAAACAATGGGAGCAAGAACTTTGTTCTGAAACAACACCAGTAAGTGCCTATTTTAGGTATTCCCAAAACTTTTATCAAACGTTCAGTTTTTAAGATTTTTTTTTCGAAGTAGCCTAAAAGTAATTTCCGAAGACGATGTATCTTTGAATATTTAATCTTATAGCCATCCTCTTATGAGGCCATTGTATAGGAATTACTTCAGGCTTTTTATTGAATTGCAGTCTAGAAAATCCATAGTTTCAGATGTATAGGGTTTGTACTAAATTTTAGAGAACATGTAAATTAACTTAAGACGCATGAGCTAGGATATCGCAAAATTGAAATCAACAGACTTAAAAAGCTTTTGCAGTAGAGGTTTAAATCATTTTATTTATATATATAGCCTGTTAATTTATCGTTTTTGTTATAACCATAGATTGATAACTTTTGTTAGCCTCTTCAGGATTAAAAAAGATTTTAGTTTTGTGAGACCATCATCACAACATTATTGACAGTGAGAATTTGAGTTATTAGGTAAAGCTTGCTAGGCTGCGGAGCTGCATTGAGCTGCATTTAATCGAGAGAAACGCCAGAATAATTACTGATTGAGATGCCCACATTTTCACCCAACCTCGAGAGACCTAGACCGGGTCAAACCCGATTGAGAGTGTTGGATATGTGGAGGTTGGATCAACAAGAGATTTTGTAGAACCTCAAGGCTCCTGGTGATTGGGGCTGTAATTTGTTCGAGACATCGTTTTGGCGTTCTGCCACTCGCAACATCCCTTACCATCATCCAGGAACTTTCTATATGTATGGACACACATAGATATGCAGCATGATATTGACGACTATGCTGCATAAGACTGGTAATTGTGGTTGAATTTGTGATAATTCTGCCTGGTAGGGTTTGGGGGACAAATAGGGGACCGTCCCCTGTTTGAGCAGGGCTGGAAACCAGTGATTTTGGTAATTTTTGGAGTGAATGTCTTTCTATGGAGCCAATTCTTCAGACCTTCTTGGTGACTGGGTTGACGTTACTCTGCTTTATCTTTGAATGGCTACCGCCTGATATCACTGCACTGGGCGTCATGGTGGTGCTGATGTTGCTGGAGCTGGTCACACCCGCAGAGGGACTGTCTGGATTTAGCAATTCTGCCACCATTACGGTTATGGCCATGTTTATTCTCAGTTCGGGGATTGCCCGTACGGGGGCCATTCAAATGGCGAGCGAATTCTTACTCAAATGGGGGGGGAAACGGCCTGCCAGACATATGTTAGTGATGGGGGCTGTGATTGGGCCGTTCACCGCCATTATCAATAACGTCGCCATTGTCTCTGTTTTTCTCCCCGTCGTTGAAGACTGGAGTCGTCAACGTCGTATTCCCGTTTCTAAATTGATGATGCCCCTGTCGTATATCACGATTCTGGGGGGCATGATCACGGTCTTGGGAACGTCAACCAGCGTGTTAGCCAGTGGCCTATCTGCCGATCTCGGATTAGGGGCGTTTAGCATTTTTCAATTTACGGCCTTAAGTCTCTGTACCTTTGCCGCAGGCTTAATCTATATGGCCACCATTGGTCATCGGTTGCTTCCCAATCGCAAAACGTCGACCAGTCTGAGCCAGGGGTATGGACTGAAGGACTATGTAAGTGAGGTGGTGATCACCCCGCAATCCAATTTGGTGGGACGAACGGTTCGCTCCAGTCAGATTCAGCGCGTGTTTGATGTAGATATTTTGGAACTCATCCATGATGACAATCATTTCCCGCAGCCCTTAGCCGATAAAACCTTGTCAGCAGGCGATATTTTGATTGTGCGAGGGGGGCGAGAGGATTTACTCAAAATTCGGGATGGCCAAGGCTTAGAGATTCTGCCCGATGTCCAGTTTGGCCAGAAGTCCTGGCAGGCGGATCTGCGTTCGGGACAGGAAGGTGCAGCCGAAGCCATGATTTTGGCAGATTCTAATCTGATTGGCTCAACGATTAAAGATATTCGCTTTCGCCAACGCTATAACTGCACAGTCCTTGCTATTCGCAGAGGTCAAGAGTTGGTCCGCGATCGCTTGGGGAAAGTGCCGCTTCGATTTGGAGATTTGCTGCTGGTGCAGGGGCCAAAGCAGAGCTTAGCGGGTTTACAAACCAGCAAAGAGCTATTGGTTATGGAGCAGCGTGATATTGAAAATCTGCGGCGGGACAAAGCGTGGATTGCGATCGCAATTGGTCTCTTTGTGGTGGGGGTTGCGGGAACGCAACGTTTCCCCATTGCCGTCACCGCTATGTCTGGGGTAATGCTGATGGTGTTGACGGGGTGCCTTAAGCCCGGTGAACTCTATCGCGCCGTGCGTTGGGATGTGGTGTTTCTATTGGCTGGTCTCTTTCCCTTAGGCATCGCCATGAAGAACTCGGGCGCCACCCAACTCTTAGCAAATCAGCTGATTGCGGTCGGGGGGGATTTGTCAGGGTACGGACTCCTCACCCTCTTTTTTGTCCTGACAGCACTGCTGACTGAGATTTTGTCCAACAACGCCACGGTTCTATTGTTGCTGCCCGTCGCCGTTCAGGTGGCCCAGGAACTCGACTATAATCCGCTAGCCTTTATGTTTGTGGTCACCTTTGCCGCCTCCAATAGTTTTATGACGCCCATTGGCTATCAAACCAATACGATGGTCTACGGCACAGGCGGCTATCGATTCCTAGACTTTCTGCGGGTGGGAGGGCCATTAAGTGTACTCATGACTCTAATTACCCCACCCTTGATTATTCTGCTTTACGGTTTGTAGCCGCAGGCCAGATGTAGAGGCACAGACGAAGATTATGGATTTCGCCAGACCATCTGCCCCGCAGAATTGACATATCCCTGTTTCCCTTGCTGCTTCACGAGGGCGAGACCTTGCCTAAAATTACTCGCTTCATCAAACTGAGGTTTAATCACAAAGTCGCCCGCTTTATTGATATAGCCCTGTTGATTGCCCACCGTGACCCAGGCTTTGCCTTCGGAAAAAGAGCCTGCGCGATCAAATTGGGGCGCAATTACGATTTGGCCTACTTTGTTAATAAAACCGTATTTCAGGCCCATGCGAACTAATCCTAACCCCTCACTAAAGGCCCAGGCCCTGTCAAACTGGGCGGTATGGGCAAATTGACCGTTGGTCTGGATATAGCGCCATTTCTGATCCGTTTCTACTGCCGCTAGGCCGTCTCGGAAAGGGGAAGCTTCATAAAATTGAGGGGCAATCACTGCTTGTCCTTTTTGATTGATAAATCCCACTCGACCTCTGCGCTGAATTTTGGCTAAGCCATTGGAAAAGTCATGGGCTAAATCATATTGGGCGGGAATTACGACTCGCCCTTGGCGATTGATAAAGCCATATTTTTTACCGATTAAGACACGCGCCATTCCGCCAGAAAAGGGACCCACCAAAAAGAATTGGGGCTTGATCACCCATTGGCCTCGGGCATTGATATAGCCGAGCTGATCGTTGATCATCGCGGCCGCCAAGCCCTCCGAAAAATCTTCCGCTAGCTCAAACTGGGGCTTGATCACCCATTGGCCTTGGGCATTGACATAACCATATTTTTCGCCAGATTGGGCGACTGCCAAGCCCTCTGAAAAGGCATGGCCATCCTCATATTGAGGGGGGATGACGGCTTGCCCCGAGCGATTAATAAAGCCAATTTTGCCCTTTTGCCGAATTTGAAACAGGGGCGTGCCCTGAGAGGGGTGAGACGAGTGAGTCGGTGTAGGCTGCGCTAGGGTGGGACGAGAAGGGAGCAGCGGTAGGGTTGCGATCGCAACCCCCAACCCCAAGACCAACCAGCGGTGAGAAAGATCAATCATAGTTTGATAAGCGTAATACCAACAGAAGGAACAGACTGATTTGACTCAGAGGAGCTTGAACCTGGGATCTGCAATCTGGTGAATATTTTTATACAGCCGCCAGGTATTTACAAAGAGAGACGAGCAAATCTGATAAATAGTTGCTCGATTATCCTTCACAAACACGGTACGGTAGAGGGCAACCCCCATATGGAAAATTGATGCAAACCTTCTGGACCTCAATCGTCACCTTTGCCCACACCGTGACTCAACAAGTTGGGGAACGTTTATTAACCGAATTTGGGGGAGTTCAGGCGACGTCTAAACCTGATGGTAGCTTAGTCACCCAATCTGACCAATGGGCCGATCACTTTCTCCGCCAAGCCATTGCCACGGCCTTCCCCGACCATGGGGTGCTGAGTGAAGAAGCAGAACATGTGTTTCCCAGTAATGACTGGTGTTGGATTATTGATCCCATTGATGGCACCACTAACTTTGCCCGCGGCATTCCCATTTGGGGAATCTCCTTAGGGTTGCTTTACCAAGGCGTGCCTGTATTTGGCTGTGTGCACATCCCGTCCTTACAGCAGACCTTTCATGGATTCTGGTCTGCCCCGGATCAAAAAAATGGAGCCTTTTGTAATCAAACACCGATTCAAACCCGAAAAGATACTCCCGCGAGTAATCAATTCTTTAGTCTGTGTGCCCGGAGCCTATCGGTGTTACAAAACCCCTTCCCCTGCAAAATCCGAATGCTCGGGGCTGCCAGCTATAACCTCTTAACCGTTGCCCAAGGAATTACCATTGGTGCCATTGAGGCGACCCCCAAAATCTGGGATATTGCTGGAGTGTGGCCAATTGTCCAGGCGGCAGGTGGGGCTTGGGTGCCCTTAACCTCCGAGCCCTCTTTTCCCCTTGTGGTGGGCAAAAATTACAGCCAGGTGCCGTATCCCACCTTAGTGGTCAGTCAAGCCCAGTGGATTGAGCAATTTGTGCCCCTAGTCACCTCCATTGGCCAACCTAGCCTCAAGTCATAATCGTTTTTGTTAACACCATGTCTCTTTCTCCCTCCGTTCAGCAGTCCCAAACCACCCTTGCTCAGTTTGCGGGGATGGAGTCGCCATCCTTAGCGACATCTACGCAGCAAGAGGAGGTCAAAGCCGCTTTACTTGCCTTAGCCCAAGTCACCGATTATCAAATGTTTGGTATCTTAGCCGAAACCTGTGACCAAGCCGTTGCTGCCTTAAGGGTCTATACTCAAGCCTTTGGCTACGAGATGCCTGCGACTTGGCAGCCCATTGCTGGACCCACTTACCTCAAATTTAATCCCAACTTAGGCAGTTGCCATACGGATCGCTATACAGGCGACCATCGAGGCGTGCTGATCTCTTTTCAGTCGGCAACTGAGGAGGAGATGACTCAAATCTACGGGCATTTTCCCTTAGATTTATTTGCCGCCTGATCCATCTCTAGAAAGTGTCACCCCTCCAGTGTTGACCTTAACCTGGATACCCTAAAATTCTTGCAGCTCATTGATACTATCCCCACGCCCTGAATATGAGGAGACTGTGATGTCCACTGGCGATGCTCTCTATGAAGGGAAAGCCAAAATTATTTATCGGACGGATGATCCCAACATCCTGTTAGCACAGTATAAGGATGATGCCACGGCCTTTAATGCTCAGAAACGCGGCACGATCACCAATAAGGGCCGGATTAATTGTGCCATCGCCACCCATTTATTTAAGGCCCTAGAAGCAGCAGGGGTAGCCACACATTTTATCGATCAACCGAACCCAGACCAGATGCGGATGCGAGCGGTGCAAATTGTGCCCTTGGAAGTGGTGGTGCGGAACATTGCAGCCGGGAGTCTCTGTCAACAAACAGGACTGGAGTTAGGTACCGCTTTGTCGCAGCCTTTAGTTGATTTTTACTACAAAGATGATGCCCTCGGAGATCCGTTACTGACACGTGATCGCATTTTTCTCCTAGAGTTAGCAACGCCCGAGCAGTTAGCGCAACTGCGCCAGCTGGCCCTGCAAGTGAATCAAATTCTGATTCATTTTTTTCAGCAGTGCGGTATCACCCTGGTGGATTTTAAGTTGGAATTTGGACTGACCTCTGACCAACAGCTTTTGCTCGCCGACGAAATTAGTCCAGATACCTGCCGATTGTGGGACGATGCTGAATCAGACCCCGATCGCCGAGTAATGGATAAAGATCGCTTTCGGCGCGATTTGGGGGATGTGGATACTGCCTATGCTTGCGTTATGGAGCGAGTTTTAGCCCAGGACGTATACGTTTCCTAGGCCAGTACGATAAAATACTCCCTGTTTTGGACTTTTTTAAGAATTCCCTTAGCAATCATTGTTGTTCAGTTGCATGTGGTGCGTGAAGTGACTCAATCTCAATCTATCAAGATTCTTAGTCTTCCACCGATTCTCGGTGCAACCGTACTCACGGCGGTCCTGCTGGGTGGTGTCGCGCCAGCCAAGAGCCAGTCGTCTTCTGAAATAGAGACGCTCCAAGAACAGCTCAATGCGTCTTCTCCGGGTGCCCAACCGTCACAAATCGGGCAACTTCCCACAGATGATACGCCCACCCAAACGGCCCCGGTTTTCCCACTTCCCTCCCAACCTGAACAACCCTCGACTTCAGAGGATCAAGCGCCTGCAGCAACAGAAGAGACCGCTCCTGTGGAATCCCCAGCCGTAGAAGAGGCCACCCCAGACACGGGTGCCCCTGGAGAGACTCCGTTAGAGACGGCCCCTGCCAATGCCCCAGCGACAGAAGAGACGGCACCCAGTGTGCCAGTGGTACCCACCGGAGAGGAAGCTCCCCCTGATGACCCTGAAGACCCTCCAGCTGCGGAAGAGGCAGCGCCTGATACAGGTGTCCCTGGAGATGTCCCGACTGCTCCAACTGAAGGGGAGGCACCCGCTACGCCCTCAGATGTTCCAGCTCCTGCCCCCTCTCCTGGACTGCCTGTTCCCAGTGGTGATATTCCCAGTGGCGATCCGGGGGAAACTCCCGCCCAAACCCCGCCCTCGGGAGAATCTGTTGAATCACCAGGAGCACCGCCACAGCCGCCAACAGAAACGGCTGAACCGGCTGCGCCTGAACCAGAGGTGCTGGTTTCAGAAGTCTTTGTGGAGGGGGTAGAAGGTGATCTCGCGATTAATGCCTATGAAGCCATTAGCACGCGACCGGGACAAACCACGACGCGATCGCAAATCCAATCTGATATCAACGCCATTTTTGGCACTGGTTTTTTCAGTAACGTCAGAGCTGAACCGAGTGATACGCCTTTAGGGGTGAGGGTCACCTTCTTTGTCCAGCCAAACCCCACACTACAAGCGGTCCAAGTTGCCGGGAATCAAGTGCTGACCCAAGAGAAGGTGGATGAGATTTTTAGCTCTCAGTATGGCAAAATTCTCAACCTCCGGGATTTGCAAGCAGGGGTCACCCGCGTCAATACATACTATAAAGACGAAGGCTATGTCCTCGCCCAAGTAGTCGGGGTTCCTCAAGTTGATCCCAATGGCACTGTCACCCTGCAGGTGGCAGAAGGGGAGGTGGAAGAGATTGATGTTCGCTATATCAATGAAGATGGCGAACCCACCAAAGGCAAGACCCGGAAATTCATTATCACCCGAGAAATGCGGACTGAACCCGGTGTCCCTCTAAACCGAAATAAGCTGCAAACGGACCTCCAGCGGGTGTTTGGATTGGGCCTCTTTGAAGATGTCAAAGTTGCTCTAGAACCGGGTCAGGATCCTCGGAAAGTTGTGGTTAACCTCAATGTTCAGGAACGCAGTACCGCTAGCTTTTCTGCGGGTGCCGGTTTTAGCTCCCGTAGTGGTTTCTTTGGGACAGGTTCCTTTACCCAGAGTAATTTAGGGGGGAATAACCAAAACCTAAGTATTCAAGCCCAGGCCGGAACGCGGGAATTCTTATTTGACGCAGGTTTCTCCGATCCTTGGATTGCGGGCGATCCCAACCATTCTTCCTACAGCATTAATATTTTTAATCGGTTGACCCTTCCCCTGGTGTTTGATGAAGGCCCCATTGAGGTGGATCTTCCCAATGGCGATACGCCCCGAGTAAACCGTTTAGGTATTAGTGGTGTTTTTAATCGCCCCTTCACCACCGATCTAGATAACCTCAGACAAGCCTGGACCGGATCGGTTGGATTCCGCTATCAGCGCATTTCCATTCGTGATGCTGACCTCTCCATTTCTCCTGTGGATGAATTGGGTAATGCCCTGAGTTTTAGCGGCTCAGGCCAGGATGACCTGTTGACAGTACAGTTAGGACTGGGGCGCGACTTGCGAGATGATCCAGCCGATCCCACCAAGGGATATGCATTGCGCTTTGGCGTAGAACAGTCTGCCCCCATTGGCTCCGGAAGTATCTTGATGACTCGGCTACGGGGGAGCTTCAGTTACTTTGTACCGCTCAAACTCACCAACTTTACCGAAGGGCCACAAGCGCTGGCCTTTAATGTTCAGGCCGGCACCATTTTGGGCGATCTACCACCCTATGAAGCGTTCTCTTTAGGCGGCAGCTCTTCAGTTCGGGGCTATGGTGAAGGCGACTTGGGCAGTGGTCGTAGCTTTATGCAAGCCACCGCTGAATATCGCTTCCCGTTGATTAATTTCTTAGGCGGTGTGGGGGCAGTTCTCTTCTTTGATGTTGGTAGTAATTTAGGCACGCAAAGTAGCGTCCCTGGCAACCCTGGCATTGTGCGGGGTAAGCCTGGTGTTGGCTTTGGCTATGGCATTGGCCTACGGGTTAAAACTCCGATTGGTCCCGTGCGCTTAGACTATGGCATCAATGATGACGGAGATAATCAATTCCACTTTGGATTTGGTCAGCGTTTCTAATCCATATCAGCACACCCTAAACCGCAGCCTCACTCTTTCCGGCCTTGGCTTACATACGGGTGCTCCTGCAAGTGTCACCATCCATCCGGCGGCTCCTAACCAAGGACGGTTTTTTGTGCGAATGGATAGAGATCCCGTCCGCTCTATCGCAGCCAATCTCACCACCGTTCACCAAACCCAGTTCTGTACCACCTTGAAACAGGCTGATACTACGGTAATGACGGTGGAACACTTGCTGGCCGCTTTAGCCGGGATGGGAATTGATAATGCCAAAATTGAACTGCAGGGACCTGAAGTGCCTATTTTGGATGGCTCAGCTCAGCGATGGGTCAATGCTATTCAGAACGCAGGGTATCAGAGGCAATCTCACTATCGATCGATACCATCGCTGGATCATCCGGTGCTTGAGCAAATGGGTGAGGCGTTTATCATTGCCCTTCCAGATCTCCAAATCTCCTTTAGCTATGGCATCGACTTCCCGGAGGCTGCGATTGGTAAACAGTGGTACCGATGTAGCCTGAGCGATTTTTGGTCAGAGATTGCCCCGGCCCGCACGTTTGGACGAGCTGAAGATGTAGAATTCTTACGAGCTAAGGGGTTCATTAAAGGTGGTAGTCTAGACAATGCTTTGGTCTGTCGTCAGGGTGAATGGATCAATCCGCCCTTGCGCTTTGCCACCGAGCCGGTTCGCCACAAACTGCTGGATTTAATCGGCGATTTGAGCCTATTAGGGACCCTCCCTGTAGCGCATTATGTTGCCTATAAAGCCAGTCATGCCCTCCACATTCGCTTTGCCAAGCGTCTTCAGCAAGTCTTGCTCGGCTGACGGGTTCGAATCTTTTATTGACGAGTGATTACTGATTATGTCCAACCCCTCTGATGGTGCTACAGAACCCAAGACAACCTTCATGATTGAGGAGATTCAAGAGCTACTGCCGCATCGCTATCCATTCTTGCTCGTTGACCGCATTATTGACTACAAAGAGTCTGAGCGGGCAGTGGGGATCAAAAATGTGACGATGAACGAAGAGTTTTTTCAAGGTCATTTCCCCGGTCGCCCATTGATGCCAGGGGTGTTAATTGTGGAGGCTATGGCCCAAGTTGGGGGCATTGTCCTCTCTCAACTCCCCGATATTCCTGCTGGCAAACTCTTTGTGTTTACCGGAATCGACAAGGTGCGGATTCGTCGTTCGGTTGTACCAGGCGATCAACTGGTGATTACCGCTGAGCTGTTGTCTTTAAAGCGGAAGCGGTTTGCCATGATGGAAACGCGAGCTGAGGTGGAAGGAAAACTGGCCTGCTCAGGAGAACTCATGTTTGCCATGGTTGACTAAGCCATCCTATGGCCATTCTTACGGGCTTGCCGTAAAGCGGTTTGTAGATTGTATTTATCCCGAATTCAGGTGTAAGGAAGGCAATCAAAATGAAGATTGCAATATTTCCATTCCAAACAGCATCTTACCTGAGATAGGCAGCATCAAAACACCTCCAAGTTTCTAGAACTTGGAGGTCGATTTGTCGGTAGAGTTGAATAGACGAACTCCCCTAATACAGGTAGCGGTCGGAATTAGAGCAAATGCCCGTAAGGTAACTCTTTACTCATTTGCTCAAAGTAGCTTTGGAAAGAACCAGACCCCGCAAAGCCGTCATCATTTGGTGTTTCATAGACATCGTTCGTATCTTCGGCATTTTCCGGGAGCACAAACAGTCCACCGGCGATGATTTCTTGCTGTTGATCAGACAGTTCAGTCAATAGTTCAGACATGATTTACCCTCAAAGGATAGATGATGAATGGCACTTAAAAAGTGTAAGTAAACTTGCTACTGTAGGCATTAGAACATCCAATCTTGAGCCCTTCAGTGATGTCTGAGTGTTGTCGAAGTGATTCAAAACACGCCTTAGGTGGTGTCGTGTCTTTTGGTAACGAGGCTTGGAACTGACTCCATGATTGGAGTATAGGGCTTCAATAGGGCTAGAGGAAGTATCTGCCATTGATGGAGGAAAGCTGTAGTCCATCCTTCCTCTATAATCGAACTCTGGCATTGCAATCACCCAATTGGGTTAGTTGTAATTTGAGCTAGAACTTAGTCTGAAAATTTTTGTTTTAAGGATTATTTATGGCTGCTGATCGGGCGTCTGAGTCACCCAATCCAGGCTCTACATTAGAAGAAGTGAGAGCTACCCGTTTGCAAAAGGTTGAGCAGCTTAAACAAGCAGGCTTAACACCCTATGCCTATCGGTGGCAGTCTACCCATACTGCCCAGGTCTTACAAGAAAAATTTGTGGATTTGGCCAATGGGGAAGAAGAAGATTTTGAAGTTGCGATCGCAGGTCGCATCCTCGCCCGCCGTGTCTTTGGCAAATTAGCCTTCTTCAACCTCCAGGACGAAACGGGAACCATCCAGCTTTACTTAGAAAAAAAGCGCATCCAGGCCCAGATGGGTGAGCAAGATGAGCAAGCCTTTAACCACTTGAAGCAATGGACCGATGTGGGAGACTTTATTGGGGTTCAAGGCACGATCAAGCGCACGGAAAAAGGTGAACTCTCCGTCTATGTAAGGGAATACACCGTTCTCACCAAGTCTTTGTTGCCCTTACCAGACAAATGGCATGGTCTTACAGATATTGCCAAGCGATATCGCCAGCGCTATGTGGATCTCATCGTCAACCCCACCGTGCGGGAAACCTTTCGGCGGCGAGCCCAAATTACGGCCAGTATGCGCCGCTATTTAGATGATCAAGGGTTTATTGAAATTGAAACCCCCGTCTTAAATTCCGAGGCAGGCGGAGCAGAAGCGCGCCCCTTTGTCACCTACCACAACACCATGGAGATGGATCTGTATCTACGGATCGCCACAGAACTGCATTTAAAACGACTGATTGTGGGTGGCTTTGAAAAAGTCTTTGAACTGGGACGAGTCTTCCGCAACGAAGGGATTTCCACTCGCCACAATCCCGAATTTACCACCATCGAACTCTATCAAGCCTATGCCGATTACAACGACATGATGGCGTTAACCGAGGCGTTGATCTGTGCCGCAGCTGAGAGTGCGGTGGGCAGTTTGCAGATTCCCTACCAAGGCGAAACCATTGATCTCACGCCTCCTTGGCAGCGAGTCACTATGCATGAGGTGGTGCAGGAAAAAACAGGCCTAGACTTTGCCTCATTTACAACAGTAGCTGAGGCCCAAACAGCAGCCGCTAAAGCTGGCATCACAGGTGTAGAAGACTGTGAGAGTATTGGCCATATTCTCAACGAAGCCTTTGAGCAAACGGTAGAAGCCACGCTGATTCAACCCACCTTTGTCCTCGACTACCCTGTCGAGATTTCCCCCCTCGCCAAGCCCCACCGTTCTCAACCCGAGTTAGTCGAGCGGTTTGAACTATTTATCGTTGGTCGAGAGACCGCCAATAGTTTCTCAGAGTTGACCGATCCAGTGATTCAGCGTCAGCGCTTAGAAGCCCAAGCGGCTCGAAAAGAGGCGGGCGATCTAGAAGCCCATGGCGTCGATGAGGATTTCATTACCGCCTTGGAGTATGGAATGCCTCCCACAGGTGGGTTAGGGATTGGTATTGATCGCTTAGCAATGCTTCTCAGTGATGCTGCCAGCATCCGCGATGTAATTGCTTTCCCCTTGCTAAAGCCAGACAAGCCTGAAGAAGAGTAACTCACCCAACGTTTTCTGAATCTTACATATGACGATAGAAAATCTTGCCTAGAATGATAGGGGGCGTCTCCTGCTGCCTCTTGCTAGGAACACAGCCCTATCCCCTGCTATAGCTGCAACCCTTGGTGGATCGATATCCATTCTGAGGGTGTTACGGTCAGTCGCCGGGCTTGGTATTTTTAAGTATGGCTTGGAATCGATCAGGTATCTACGATGTCTTTGTTAGAGCAGCAACCCACCCGCTCCCACCGAAGTCGGCAAAGGCCCTGGTGGAACCGCCCTTTGATTGGACAACAAAGTATGGTCGAGCGGATGAGTGCAGTTCTTCGCCGCTTTAAGAAAGAAGACGTACCTGATCGCGCCGTTGCGGCCCATGCAGAGGCCCTCCAAACGATTGGCCAACTGGTGAAGCGGGCTCAGCCCATTGATAGTAGCAAATTCGGCAACCCAGAGTTTTTGACCTTTGTTAAACTGAAACGTGCCTTTGCCGCAGGGCAGGACGGCTATAAACATCTAGATCGCTACTTGCAATTGCTCCATGCGGGGATTACAGCGAAAAATACCTTTATTGCCCTAGAGCGGATGGAGTTCAAATTCTTTGGCTCTAGGCAAGCGTTGCTCTATAAATATGTGGAAACCCTGTTTCAAAGCAAAATACAACAAGCTGAATTTTTAGAGAAAGTCCAGGCCAAGTTTTCTGAAGTCTACCCTCAACTACGGACAGAAGATGGTAAGGCTGCCTTGGAAAAGTACTACCAGCATTTAGAAACGATTACCCAACATCAATTTGGCTTTAGGCTCTTGCGCTCCTTTAAGCGCCATAAGCTCACAAACTATTCCATTCTCAATACCATTGCCAATGTTATCAATGGTCTCAATCGCTTGGATCTCCATGATTTGGGCGTCCTTAACTCGGAGGTGATTGCTCACTACGAAACCTTTCAGCAGTTGGGAGAGATTTTAGGCATGCCAGAGGCCCTGATCAATCCCAAAACCTTTGGGCGCATGTTGCAATATATTGCCTTAGAAGAGAAATATAGAACGGCCTATCCCAAGTTTCAGGCCTTAGTGGTTCTGCTAGAGCAATGGCATCAGCAATTCACTATTGCTCAGAATCTCCGCCATGAATATGGTCCCAAACAGTATCGACGTGTGAAGGCATTTTCAACGCCCATTCCAGGTGTTGATCTGTATGACAAATATAAAGCTTATTTTAATTAGGGCTTGCGCTCCAAGCCCGTCTACCCTTGGCAGGCTGGTTACCACTGGCGCTGGATAATCTGTATATTTTGAATCATGGCTGCATGAATTTCGGGACCCGCCATTTGTACCAAAAACGGTATCAGTCTGGGCAGGCTGAGGAAGAACCGGTCATGCTCCAGATGGGTCAGGGCGTGGAGAATCTTGCACCACAGCGGGTAATCCACCTGAGAGGGATGCAGTTGTGACAGCAGACGGTTGAGCGATTTAGCGCAGTTGATTGGATCCTCAAAATCAAAGGTGGTGGCTAGTGTCTGCTGGAGGACTGGATCGGGAAGAAATGCAGTCAAAGCATGAATCGCCTGTTGTCTGGCATCGCCAGGACTCAGTTTAATATTCAAGGCGGTTCGTTGAGCTTTGAGGGTCCCTAAAACGGTTGCATAGACTTTATTATCCTGGAACTGATGCCAGAGTTCTCGGATATGTATGAGGATGTTTTTAGAGCTGTAGGGAATGATTTCATCCAGAATCCGCTGTCGATGCTCCTGATCTCGGATCTGTTTTGCGATCGCACAGACCTCCTTCAGTTGCTGCTCCTTTAAGTGGGGAGCCAGTTGGTGAATGGCCCATACTTGAGGATCCATCCTCTTGATTTGGCAAGCAGACTTCAGAGCGGCTGGGATCAATTTGGGCCAGCGCTGGGCCAGAATCCAGTACGCTTCGAACTCTACCTCAACATCTTGGCATTGGGTAATGGCAAGCAGCGCTGAGGGCATCAGGGATTTATCTTGAACGGCCAAACGACTGAGGGCAGTTGCTCGTGTGGTTGGATCAGAAACGGCCTCTATCCGCGCCTTGATATCCCCTTGCATGGTTAAGGGAAGATGGGAAAAAAGTCCGCACAAAGCCTGACATTGCGCTGATTCCGAGGGGAATGCCTCAATGATCTCGATCAGTTTGCCACTGATACTAGCTGAGGGATGATAGGCACTAATGGGTAGGAGTGCACAGCGGACCGCCACGGGATTCTTAAATGTATCTAGGATCGTGAGGGCTAAATGGATATCAATCTCAGTCAATCTCGGGGCCAGTTTTCCCAGTGCGATCGCACAAGCCATTTCACTTGGAATCGTACAAGCCGTTTGAAAGGCCACTGTAAGCAGTTGTGGATGTTGCGGCAGGAGCTGGATTAGCAGATCGACACGGGCAGCGGCATCTGGCAAGACATGGATCAACGCCAACAGCTTGGGTAGGTGAGCACCAGAGATATTCGGAATAATTGCCCTCAGCAGATCAGCATAGACGGCTTCCTCCTCAACATTGCTCTGGGCCGCCTGCGCTAACATCTGCAAATACATTGCCTGGGTCTGCGGCCAACGCCTAACAATGCCACAGGCCGCCACCATGGATTCAGTCAGGTTCAAGGTTTGAGTAATGGCAAGGATCTGATCCAAGTCCGATGTGGGCAGAACAGCGGCTAATTCTCGCAGCACCATCGCCTTGTCACCGTCTGTGTCTAGGATCTCTACCCTCCTGAGTAGCTCAGGATAAAGCACTGGATCCAGCAACGGCACCAGAATACGGAGTAACTGGGCCTGATGGTTGCAGTGAGGTTGTTGCTGAATCACGTTCAGCAACTCGGGGTGCTCGGTCGACGGCAATGCTGGGATCAAGTTTTGGAGAACTGCAAATCGATGTTGGGGATCTAGAACCCGTTCTAAGTAGGCCAGGCTTTGAGCGGCCGTCCAAACCTGTTGATGGACAAAGGCAGCCACCAGGTTTGCTGGCAGACGACTCCCGGCATAAGAGACCACGGTCATCAGAGCGTATCGACATTGCAGTTGAATGGCCTGAACAGGGGCTTGCGCATACATGTCCTCTGCCAACTGCCATGCTAAGGCTAGATCTCGGTCAAAACAGTGCAGAGATCCTGTGCGATCGCACGTTTCATACCAGCCATTGGCTCCCGACTCAGCGTCCTCTTGCAGAAGCAAATGAATTTCGTCGCATTGGTTTGCCCCTTGCAGATGCCAGGTGAGATGGGCATAAATATAGCCATCATCCTCAAGGGTATGCCACAGCTGCTGGTAGGTCCGGGCTCGATAGCGGTCAATCAGAAGGGTATGGGCTTGCTGCGGGGACAGCTGCTCCCTGTAGAGCAAACACTGATAGGCCTCTTGATGTAGCGCAACGGGGAGTTGATAGGTTCGAGGTTGATCTGCCCGCGCGATCACCCCTCGCTGTTTTACCCAGTGTTGGAGTATGGCATCGGTATCCTCCACGGGCTGCTGCCAAAGGGTTGCTGCGGTTTTAGCCGTAAAGCTGGCATTTTCGGCTAAAATCCCTAGCCAAGCAAAAAATTCTTCGGGGTCTGCAATCCTGGATTGCGGATCGTGAACTTCTATGGGGTCGGCAGCAGAAGCATCAGCGCTATCTCGCTCTTTCTGGGCTGAACCCTCCTCGACAGCAGGGCCAGCTTCTTCGGAAAGCCCCTCGGGTGATCGAGGAATAAGTAGGGGTTCTAAACGCTTCACATCGGTGAACGCTAAGTTCTGAGACAACCAAACTTAGTATTCCCCATCGCTTCAGAGGATAGGACAAAGGCAAGGCTGCTCCGCCCTTCACAAGGGCGGAAGCGCTCGCTATTATCTACCAGGGTCAGACGTGCCCGCGTCGTTTTGCCATTCCGGGCTTAACTGTCGGAAATCTAGATTGGACACACCAGGGTGGCACTGCACACAGGTCTCCGGGGTGACTGACTCAGTAAACTCAACCCCGGGATGCAAGACTTTAAAGAAAAGCGATCGCTGGACTCGATAGGGAACCGGGCGGAGTCCATCTTCTTTCATGGGACGCGAGAAAAAACTGAGATACTCCCACGTTTGGGTCAGCTCAGGATTGCGGAACTCGGGCAGCCTCACGCCGTAGTGGTTCGTCTCCGGCAACAGCGTCTGCCACGTTTGGCTGGGCAATACTTGAGGCGGCAACGCCACATGACAGGTGCCACAGCGTTGACGGTAGAGCTGTTCGCCTTGCTTAAGTTGGGGAGGGACCGGATCAACACTCCCGACTGCGTCCTGAGGTTGGGAGGGTGACGAAGCTTGGGCTACATGGACTGGTTCTGTGGCCATCGAAGATTGGATGCGAGACAGTCCCCAGCCCAGAAAACAACTCCAGAGACTTAACAGCACGATCAGGCTCCAAATCGAGCGTCGTCGTCGCCTTTTCCTCAGTTTTGACATCTTCAACCCTGTCGATTACCACTGTCTGATTATGATTCAGACCTGTTCGTCATTGTTCCGAACTCAACTCAGCCGCAGGCCCTGACACCCATTCTGCAGGGCTTTTGTCCGCCCCCCTGACCAGAATAATAGTGGCCTCCGTGCCTTGTGCGATCGCAACCGGGATATTCCCTTTGAGCGCTTGATGAACCAACCCAGTCGGACTGGCACCAATCATAATCATATCGGTTTGCTGAAGGCGTGCCAGTTCAACAATTGCGTCCGCTATATTTTGAGCGCAAATTTGTGTACAAGTGACCATACTGTCCGGACACTGCTGCCGGAGGAACTGGACATAATGATCGAGGAAATTCTGATCCGGCAAATTCTTTGTCGGCGCGTACACCTGAAAGAGTTTGATGACTGGCGTCTTACTCATGGGCATTAAAGCAGGCAGTAATTGAATCGCTTGTTGGACATTGGGACCCCCCGAAACGGGGACCAACCAGCGATGGGGTTGACCCGTCTTAAAATTTTTAGCCGGTCGAATCACCAACACTTGGCTCTGGGCCTGACGAAGAATCGTCCGTACCGTGGGATTCCCAATTTGCCCTCCCGTGAAAAACTGCCCCTGCCACCCCATCAGTAGCAGATTGATATGTTCGTGTTGCTCCACCTCTAGAATGGCTTGGGGAATATCTTGAGCAACCCTGATCTGGGTATGGACGGACACCTGATGGCGTTGCCCATATCGCACTGCCTTTTGCAGCAGTCTCTTACTTTTGGTCATGCTGACAGGGGTTTCGGCTGGTAGGCGATTTCGAGGCAGACGAATAATGTGGAGGCATTCCAGTTCATAGTTGAGGGCTTGAGCCATCACCACTGCAACTTTTAATAATGTTTCTGCCGTTTGAGGATTGGCTAAGGGCAGGAGAATTCGCCCCTCACCCGTGGCTGGACCACGAGTCAGATAGACGCCATAGGACGGGGCAAAGGATGTTGTGTCCTGTTGTTTCTGGCTGGTGATGTGATCAAACTCAGCCCGAATAATATCAGCCCGCGTAATAATGCCCACCAATTTTCGCCCATCCATCACCGGGAGGCGACTGATCCGAGAGCGATTCAAGATATACAGCACATCAGACAGTGAAGCGTGGGGATTAACCGTCAAGGGTTGAGGTGTCATAATATCCCGAATTAACATATTTCCAGGCTGTTGCTGCTGCGTCACCCGGTTGAGATCAGTTCGACTTAAAATTCCAACCAAACGCCGATTGTCGAGAATAGGGAAACCGCGATGATGAGAGCGTGCAAAGATCTGTCGGGCTTGATCGAGCGGCAGATAGCTGGGTAAGGTTTCAACTTGGCGTTCCATAATATCGTCAGCAGTCAGTGCATCTAGCATCCGTTGGGCAGAGGGGGCCACGTTTTGGAGTTGAATACCCTGTTGCTGGAGCAGCAAATCATAAATGGAACGCTGACTGATTTGATCAGCGGTTAAGTAGGCCACCACAGAGCTAATCATGAGGGGGAGGACCAGGTTAAAATCCCGAGTAATTTCAAAAATAATTACGATTCCGGTCACTGGTACCCTACTCACTGCCCCAAAAAATGCCCCCATACCGACTAAGGCATAGGTTGTCGGTAAACCCGCATGGAGTACATTGACTTGTCCAAGTCCGACTAAATTGCCCAATGCGGCCCCCATCACCAGGCTAGGGGCAAATAATCCGCCTGGCGCTCCAGAGCCATAGGCAATCAGGGTCAAACTAAACTGGACGACAAAGGCCATGAGGGCAAGCTGCCAGCCGACCGTGCCTAATCCTAATAGTCCTCTCAATCCAGTGTTGTCTTGAAAAATGCTGGGTAACTGCCCCACCACTCCCCCACAGATCGCTCCGGCCATACCCATCCGCCAAGGGAGTCCAATCGCTGTCAGTCGTTGATTGAGCTTCACACTGAGGAGTAATCCTCGGTTGAACACGGCTCCCAATCCCCCCGCCAAAAGACCTAAAAAGATAAAAAAGGGAATCTCGGGCACAGAAAAGCTAGTGGTCGCAGTCACCTGTTCAAAGTTAATGGATAGATTTTGTCCACCGAGGACATGAGCCACCACTGCTCCGATAAAAGAGGACAGAATAGCTGTCCCCAACGTTAGCCCCGATAAATCGTGGAGTAGCTCTTCGACAATAAACAGAACGCCAGCAATAGGGGCAGCAAACCCGGCGGCTAAGCCTGCGCCTGCCCCCGCAGCAATCATTTGACGACGGTGATCTGGAGCCGTGGGAAACCAGTAGCTGAGTTGAGCCGCCAGCGCCGCACCCAGCTGAACCGTAGGTCCTTGCCGACCTAAGGTTAACCCTGCCCCTAAGGCCGTAATCCCACTCATCAATTTCACGAGGGCCACTTGCCAATTCAGGGCAATGGGGAATTGAGCCAGTGCAGCTTTAACTTGGGGAATGCCACTCCCTTTCGCATCAGGGGCAATGGTTTCAATCAGCAGGCCCGACACAAAGCCACCGCCAAACCCAATCACCGGCAAAACGAGAGGAGCAGAAAAATGGCCAGCATAATAGACTCGCCACCCCCCCATCCAACCAATCCCTTCTTGGAGAGACACCGCTGCCAATCCTGACACTAAACCAATCAAACAAGCTTCAAGAATCGCGAAGCGACTAGATTGGGTAAGGTAGCGCAGAGGACGAAACGCTAAGCGAAAGCGCATAGGGGCAAGAGCACAAACCCTAGTTTGTGTCGTTAACAGTATCTCGTTGTTGTAAAGGATTGAAGTATTCGCTCAGCCCTTCACTGGCAAGGGATAACCCAATGGATAGCAGCGCCATCGCTAATCCAGGGAATAGCGTTGTCCACCAAATATCACCGGTGAAATCTTCCAGGGCAATTTTTAAGTCATATCCCCACTCTGGGATATCAGCAGGTAATCCTAACCCCAAAAATCCAAGGGCACCCAACGTCAACACAGAGTCTGCTGCATTGAGAGAAAACAATACAGGCACACTTTGAATCACATTACCAAACAAGTACCGAGAAATAATGCGCCAAGGAGAGGCACCCAGCGCTCTGGCGGCTTCTACAAATAGTTCTGTTTTAATGCTAACGGTATGGTTGCGCACCACACGATAGTACTTGGGAACGTAGGCAACCCCCAAGGCGGCCGCAGCACTAGGCACGCCTCGGGCCGCTTCTCCAATCGAAAAGGACAGCGTCACCGCAATTAAGAGGCCGGGAATGGCATATATGGAATCCATGAGAAAGAGTAACGTGCGATCCACCCAACCGCCTAAATAACCACTAAGTAGACCTAAAATAACGCCAAATATAACGCTAAATATTGTTGCAGCCACCACTACTTGCAATGCAGCTCGGGCACCATAAAGGGTTCGCGCGAATACGTCATGTCCAAGCTGGTCCGTCCCAAACCAATATTTCGCTGAGGGTGGGCTGTGTTTGGAATTGCCAATAAAGAAATTTGGATCTTGAATCCAATGCCACTGTTCTAGCGTGGGAGCTAATAACGCAATCACGATAAAGACAATCGTGATCAAAATCCCGGTCAACATCAACCCCAAGGAGAGGTTAATGCGGCGTGGGAACGGCAAAAATCGTGGCCAAACTTTAGTTGAAGTCATTGGCAAAACACAAATATAGATTAAAGAAGTCACAAGAATTGATGCAGAATTCCAGGAAAATGTTACAAAAATTCTGATTCTTTGGTCGATTTTAGGGTACACTCTAGACCACAATCCCCTTCAATTTTTTGGTGTGGTGTAGGCCATTGGATACTCTTAAAACAATTTCTTCCCCCGTTAGCATAGTGGATCAACCCGTCTCGACAAAAGCATACTCGTCGATTCTCGAGGTTTGGGGCGGTACACCACTCCAAGGCAAAGTTAAAATTAGCGGTGCTAAAAACTCAGCTCTGGTGCTTATGGCTGGAGCTCTCCTATGTTCGGAACCCTGTCGTTTACGAAATGTTCCCTCTCTCGCTGATATTCAGGGAATGGCCAAAATCCTCCAAACTTTAGGGGTCAAGATCAAGCAAGACGACGATGTTCTAGAACTTGACCCGACCCACATCACAACCACAGATGCCCCCTATGAACTCGTCAGTAAACTGAGAGCTAGCTTTTTTGCGATTGGTCCCTTGCTGGCTCGCATGGGTGTTGCCAAAGTTCCCTTGCCCGGTGGCTGTGCGATTGGTGCTAGACCCGTCGAAATTCATGTTCGGGGCTTGAAGCAGATGGGAGCTGAAGTTTATATCGAGCATGGTGTCGTCCATGCCTATGCCTCTCGGCTTAAAGGGGCCAAAATTTATCTCGACTATCCAAGTGTTGGCGCGACAGAAACACTAATGATGGCCGCAACCCTGGCTGAAGGTGAAACCATCTTAGATAATGCTGCCCAAGAGCCTGAGGTGGCTGACTTAGCCAACTTCTGTCGATCGATGGGGGCCAAAATTACGGGGGCTGGGACCAAAACCATTACGATTTCGGGTGTTCCCAAACTCCATGGAACGGATTACAGCATTGTGCCGGATCGGATTGAAGCAGGCACGTTTCTAATGGCGGGAGCAATCACCCATTCCGATATTCTCCTAACCCCCGTAGTTCCCGAGCATTTAACGGCTGTAATTGCCAAGCTAAGAGCCATTGGATTCCAAGTGACACCAGATGCGAAACAAGGACTACGAATTCAGTCCAAAGGCGTTCATGCAGGAACTGAAATAGAGACTCTGCCCTACCCTGGCTTTCCAACCGATATGCAGTCCTTGTTTATGGCGCTGCTAACCTTGAGCGATGGAAATAGCGTCGTCACCGAGACAGTGTTTGAAAACCGTCTGGGCCATGTCCCCGAATTGGTCAGAATGGGAGCTGACATTCGAGTGAAAGGTAATATTGCCGTGATTCGGGGTGTTCCGTTCTTGTCGGGGGCACCCGTTACAGGTACTGATCTACGTGCAACTGCAGCGCTAGTGGTTGCAGCCTTAGCCGCCAAGGGTAAAACCAGCATTGAAGGGTTGCAGCATCTCGATCGCGGTTATGCAAACTTTGAGCAAAAGTTACGGGGTTTAGGCGCTAAAATTGAGCGAGTTTCTATCGCTGATTCCTAATTCTAGCTCTGCCCTATTCAAGATTGGTATCAATAGTTAGCTGCAGGACTGGGTTCTGGCATGCTAAAAATAGCGTGAGACCTAAAGCGTCTAAGGTTGCTCAACGCCAATATCTTCATGCCAAAGTTGTGGCGTTGTTTGAATGAACGCTTGCATCATTTGGTAACACGTGGGGTGATCTAAGACCGTAACCTTCACGCCATGGGCTTTGAGCAAGGCTTCTTCGCCCATAAAGGTTCGATTCTCGCCAATGACAACATGAGGAATCTTGTAGAGTAAAATAGCGCCTGTACACATGCTGCAAGGAGACAGTGTGGTATATAGCGTTACCTGCTGATAAAACATCGCGGGTTGACGTCCAAGAGATTCCAGCGCACTCATCTCTGCATGCAGAATTGCGCTACTTCGCTGTACCCTAAGATTATGGCCGCGACCTACAATGATCCCGTCCTTTACCACAGCTGATCCAATGGGAATTCCCCCAGCAGTGAGTCCCAGCTTAGCCTCTTGGATCGCTGCCTCCATAAATGGGTCTAAAGTCATTTTCTGAACCAATAGACAAATCAGTGGGGGTGAAGATTAACCTTTTAGCTTTTTAGCCAGCATTTGATTCGTGGCTTTAGGATCTGCGCGCCCACTGGTTCGCTTCATTACTTGTCCCATAAAAAAGCCTTGCAGTTTAGTTTTACCGTTGCGGTACTGCTCCAACTCTTGGGGGTGATCGGCTAACACTTCATCAATCAGAGATTCCAGGGTAGCAGTATCCGAAATCTGAGTGAGTCCTTTTTTCTCAACTAACTTTTTAGGAGAACTGCCTTTTGTGAGTAGCTCTGGTAAGAGTTCTTTGGCAATTTTGCCGCTAATGGTGTTAGCTTCAATTAGCTCAATCAGCTCCGCTAAGGCTTTAGGAGTTAAGGCGATATCAGTAATGGATAAGTTCTCATTGTTGAGATATCCAGTGATATCTCCCATCAGCCAGTTGGCCGCTTGTTTAGCAGAAGCCCCTGCTTTTAAGGTTGCCTCGAAATATTGGGTAAGGGCATGATCATCCGTGAGGATGCGAGTGTCATAGGGGGACAATCCAATTTCTTCTTCATACCGATGACGCTTGGCGGCAGGAAGTTCAGGCAATTCCGACTGCCATTGCTTTAGAAGTTTGGGGGCAACTTCAATGGGGGTCAGATCGGGTTCTGGGAAATATCGATAGTCACTGGAGCCTTCTTTACTGCGCATACCAATGGTGCGCTGTGCCCCTTCTTCCCATAGGCGGGTCTCTTGAATAATGGTCTCGCCGGACTCAATGGCTTCAATTTGGCGGGCGATTTCATAGTCAATGGCGCGCTGAATGGCACTAAAGGAGTTCATGTTTTTGATCTCTACCTTAGTCCCAAATTCCTTCTGGCCCTGGGGACGGACGGAAATATTGACGTCACACCGCAGAGAACCTTCCTGCATATTGCCGTCACTGACGCCGAGATACCGAACAATTCGGCGAATCTCTTGGGCATATTCTGCTGCTTCTATGCCCGTACGCATATCGGGCTCGGAGACAATCTCAATCAGGGGGACCCCCGTTCGGTTGAAGTCGACTAGGGAATGGGTCGAACCTGCTAAGCGGTCGCTACCGCCATGCACCAGTTTGCCCGCATCTTCTTCCATGTGTAGACGGGTAATGCCGATTTTCTTGCGAGTGGCTTCCCCTTGCTCATCAACGATTTCGACTTCTAACCAGCCATGCTCAGCAATCGGTAGGTCGAACTGAGAGACTTGATAGTTTTTAGGTAGGTCAGGATAAAAGTATTGCTTGCGATCGAATTTGCTGTATTTGGCAATCTCACAATTGAGGGCGCGACCCGCCTTGACGGCATATTCCAAAACGGTTTCGTTAAGAACAGGCAACACACCCGGCATACCCATGCACACGGGGCAGACTTGGTGATTCGGATCTGCACCAAAGGCAGTGGCGCAGTTACAAAAGATTTTGGTGTCGGTACTGAGCTGGCAATGGGTTTCTAAACCAATTACTGCTTCATATTCAGTCTTTGCAGGAGCCTTAGTAACCATGTAGCGTTTGCCTTATTGCAATAACTCCTCTCCATTCTAGAAGGTTTAGCGTCTAGAACAGTTAACCAGGTCGATTGTTCAGCGTTTTGCAGTGGCCCCGATGTTGCTCACTTGGTCACACTTGCCTCGTTGCCAGAGACTAGGGTCAAGATTGGAAAAGCTTGGAGGAAGGGCAACTCCCACCAAGCGATCTGTACTTAAATCAATTTGACAGCTTTGAGACCGTAGTAGAGTCCTAGTGCTATCCCAGTAAAAGTGCTGAGAAATAGTACGTATGCGATAAAACCCATGCGAATACCTCTAACTGAATGTGATGGTAACGATAGTGTTACATTCTACTCTTGAGTAGCTTATCGGATGGGAATCACACCTGTCCAAGTTTTTGATAGAAAAATATTTTCGATGGGGTATTACTGTTCAGAGCTGTTCGCTCCCATGCCTCCTAGGCCTCAAGAAATTCATTGAGATCTTCAATGGTACGCGTCAATTCTGCCTCTGTGGTGAGTCGAATTCGATCATCTCGAATGGTAAGCAATACTTTTGCAGCGTATGGACTGGGCCAGATATTAGGATTGCAAAAGCATTCCAAAAAGATATCTCCTGTATACTGATATTCCATTGAGGGTTGAGGCTGAACCTTTTCCCCAGGTGTTTTATTGGCAACTGCTTTTAGGCTTTGCACTAAGGTGGCAATCTCAGCTTTAAACGCCTGAGCGGCTTCAGACGTAAAACTAAAGGTCACAGATCCTTCTATTAAATTGAGTTTCAGTTGAGCAGAAGACATAAAGAGAATAGTGAATTGCTATATCCCTCAATAGTACCTGTCTATTAGGTGCATAAATGAACTTGAGGGAACTCTAGCCGTTTGTTCTCTAGCACGAAGACCTCCATAATCAGAGAATTCGTTACAGAATGATTGATCAATATGAAATGGGGAACATCCTAAGAGAAGACAGCATCATGCAGATATGTACTAAAAAAAATGATGAAATGTGTCTAGAATCGGCTACATTACTTAACTTTAGTAGCACTTCGGTGCAATGAAAGCTTAAATAGATGAATTATCAGCATCTAAATTTTAATTGTCGGATGCCGTGTTGCTGATATAGATCAGTTCCTTGGTGTTATTGGATTATTTTCTATCTAAAGGAGAAGTTTATATGGTTCGTTCTATTCGAACACTCTCAGCCACTCTCACCGTCGCTAGTACACTGAGTTGCTCTAGTCTGTTGTTGCCTGCTCGGGTTAGCGCTAACCCCACAAACCCAAGTCAAATTGCATCGGCGAAATATACTTACAACCCACACCTAGTGCGCCTATATACCTATGAATGCACCAAGAAATTACAAGAGGTGAAGGGAGAATCAATCGATCAAGCCACTCAGATCTGTCAATGCTCTATTACAAAGATGCAACAGCAACATCCACAATCTCAAGCAATTCGAATCTTTAATCAGGCCAATGCCCAGATGAAAACAGATCCGCATGTCATGCCTAAGGAATTGTCTCCTTTCTTTACGCCTTGCATTTCCACAAGAGGTTAGCTGCCGCTATTAAAGAGGAGGTAATCGCATATAAAGGATACTTGTTGTAGTCCTTAAATACTAACAAGGTCCTAAATCCTCTTTGAAGCTGGCGCTCGCTATTCCTACCCATAGAATGATGGAGTGGAACCATCAGCCATTCCCATTGAAGAGCGAATACTATTAGGGAAACGCTGAGCCCAGAGGGATAAACGCCAACCTTCCGCTCGCCACAATCTTACTGAATAGACATGGTGTTAACAGCAACAAGCCCTGAATTAATGGGTGCGTTGCTGGATTTGTTTGTTCATTGGTACCTGTGTCAGGCTAAAGATTGGACTGAAGGAACGCTCCCTCTTTAGCCGAGATTATACGCTCTATTTTGCTCGATAGAAGGGGTTCTAGACGTTTGCGGAGAACTCAAGATTTGTGGTTACCGTTCCATCGGTCACCATAGCCAGATGTTTGACTATCAGCGATAAGGTTTTAATCCCAATTTATGAAGGAACCTAGCGCTTGATTTAATACGCTAATGTTTCCAACGTCTGTTTGAGATAAGAGCGGACCAAAATATCTAAGGTAGTGCCTTGAGCATTCGCGTCAAGTCCCTGCTCTAACACCCAGCGCTTAAACCCTGAACTCCCAGAAATCACTTCCCTTAGATCGGGCCAAAATACATCAGTATGGTCGAAGAGAGAACGGGGTGTGGTAGGAGACGTAAGAGAACTCATAGTTGTCTTCCAAAGTAGGTGAGGAATAATCACTCGGCATTTAAATCTTCTTTAAGAATAGCCGAGTTTAGGGGAGCATGCATACCGTGCCGTTCAACAAAAATGCATCATTAGTAATGTGCGAGAACACGGGCAGCGCTCGCCTTTTGCAAGTTGGATAAGCCATTCGAGATTTGCATCAGCACAATCTCAGCATACTCACAGTGAAGGCTCAAGATTGTGCTGGGGAATACAAATGCAGGGAGCAGCTAGGTGGAAGACAAGGTTCGACGCTTCGTTACCATCTGATAGGCTTCGATGCGATCACCTTCGACCCAGCCACTAAAGTTATCTACTCCAACGCCACATTCATAACCCGAATTTACTTCACGCACATCATCTTTCATCCGTTTGAGGGAATCTAGGATACCTTCAAACACAGTCTCGTTATTGCGCTGAACCCGAAGACGACAATTGCGCAGGAGTTTGCCAGACTGGATGTAACAGCCTGCGATCGCACCCCGTCCCACTGGGAACACGGCCCGTACTTCGGCTTCGCCTAAGTCTTCTTCGACGAATTCAGGTTCTAGGAGACCTTCCATAGCGCCTTCAATGTCTTCGAGGAGCTTGTAGATAATGTCGTACTCACGGATATCAACCCCAGCTCGGTCGGCAGCTTGTCGAGCCCCACTGGCTAAGCTGGTATTGAAACCAATAATGACAGCCCCACTGGCAGAAGCCAAATCCACATCTGTTTCGCTGATTTCGCCGGGAGCAGACAGCAACACGCGAACTTGAACTTCATTCTGCGGCAGTTGAGCCAGGGACCCTAACAGCGCTTCAAGAGATCCCTGCACATCTGCTTTGATGATCAAGTTCAGTTCTTTCAGTTCTCCTTCCCGGGCCTGTTCAGACAAGGCATTGAGAGAGACACGGCGAGAAGCCATAGCTTGCTGTAAGCGAGTATGGCGCTGCTGATCGGTGCGCTGTCCGGCCTGAGAACGAGCTTCTTTCTCATCCCCGAAGACTTCAAATTCTTCGCCCGCCGCCGGCACTTCACTCATCCCCAACACCTCAACGGCAAAGGAGGGACTGGCGGAATCGACGCGGGCACCCCGATCGTCCACCATCGCCCGCACTTTACCAAAGACAGACCCAGCGACTAACACATCGCCGACTCGGAGGGTACCATTTTGGACGAGTAAGCTAGCAACCGGACCTTTGGCCTTATCTAAGTGAGCTTCAATCACCGTTCCCTTAGCTGAGCGATCTGGGTTGGCCTGCAAATCTTCCACTTCAGCGACCAGCAGCACCATTTCCAGTAGCGTATCCAGGTTTTCTCCTTTCAGGGCGCTGACTGGCACCATCACCGTTTCACCCCCCCAGTCTTCTGGGACGAGATTATGCTCGCTCAACTCTTGACGGACTCGGTCCAATTGGGCGCCTTCTTTGTCGATTTTATTGATGGCAACAATAATGGGAACTTCGGCTGCCCGCGCATGGCTAATGGCTTCTAAGGTTTGTGGACGCACGCCGTCGTCGGCCGCCACCACCAGAATGGCAATATCCGTCACGCGTGTCCCCCGAGCCCGCATCGCGGTGAAGGCTTCGTGACCGGGAGTATCGAGAAATACAACCTGTTGCACCCCGTCTTCGTGGGGTAGGTCCACGTGGTAAGCCCCAATATGCTGGGTAATACCACCCGCTTCCCCTTGGGCCACCTTCGTTTCGCGAATTGCATCCAAGAGAGTGGTCTTACCATGATCCACGTGGCCCATAATGGTGACCACAGGGGGGCGAGATTGAAGTTTCTCTAGATCTTCAACGTCCAGCATTTCTGAGACTTTACGGGCCTCAGATTCCTCTTCCTCCGTTTCGACCAAACAATCTAGCTCTTCTGCCACCATTGTGGCGGTTTCAATATCGAGAACCTGATTGATATTGGCCGCAATTCCCTTCATAAAGAGAATCTTAATCACCTCTGTTTCAGGTACAACGAGTTCTGCTGCTAACGCTTGGACCGTCAACTCAGAGGTCAAAGTCAGCATTGTTGGCCGTTCGACTTCTGCCTCTTGCTGTTGACGATAGCGATTGCGCTGTCGTCGGTTGCCACCTTTGGAGGGACTTGGAGCCCGACTGATCGGAACCGTCGTGGGTTTCGACTGCTTCATAGATTTGGGCTTAGGCGGGCGGACCAGAGATTGGCTGACATCAACCACCGCTTGGCTATTGGTATCATCGCCGCCTAAGAGATCATCTTCATCTTCTTCTAGGGCTTTTTGGTTACGCCGTTTTTGCTTTAGACTTGCCTTAGATGCCTTAACAGGACGCTCTTCCAGCTCCTCTGTCTTAGAAGAACGTTTATCTTTTTTCTGGCGAGATGTGGGCGGTTTTAGGACTAAAAGCTCGGTCGTGTCATTGTCGGGCGTGCCTGAGCGTGCGGCAACGGCTTCTTCTGCTTCTTTCTTGGCCTGCTGTTTGGCCTTCGTAATCGAAATCGGACGGATCAAACGAGGCTGGGAGGGTTCCTCCGGCGCAGGTTTGGTGGGAGGGGTGGGTTTAGAAACAGCCACCTTTTCCACAGGGCTTGCTGGCGCTTCTGGAGCAGCGGGCTCTGGCGGTTGGTTCAAGGTGGGCTTTTTCAAGAGTTGAGGCTTAACCATCTCCGGCACTTGAGTGGCGGGTTTGGTCAATACCTTCTCTACCACCGGAGGCGGAGACAAAGTGGGGCCAGAGCTAGGGGTGGGAGAAGACGCGGGCTTGCGAACTGGGGCTGGCTCCTGACGGGCAACCGGTTGTTTAGGGGTCTGAGCGGCTGGGCGAACAGGTTTAGGCGCTTGCAGTGGTTCAGGCGGTGTTGCAGTACTGGTAGACGCAGAGGGGGCAACCGGCTCAGCAGGCTTAGATTTTTGTTTGCGAATCTCAAGAATTTGCTGTTTCTTAGGACGATTGGGCTTGTTAGATTTTGAAATCGGCTGTGGTTTACGGTTGGTTCCCGCTTTAACAGGAGCTTTACGATTGGGTGGGCGGCTCGATGAAGGGCTGGGAGCAGCAGCCCGAATTTTTTCTGCTTCGGCTTCAGTGATCGTGCTGCTATGGTTCTTAACAGCAATATCCAGCTGATCGCAAACTGCCAAAATATCTTTATTCTCCAAATTTAACTCTCTTGATAGCTCGTAAATTCTAACTTTGTGACTGCTACTCATCCAATGGCCCCTTTTGTCTCCTGTGATCTTACATAGTTCTACCCTTTATGCTTTTGGGATAAGGATATGTTTAGTGCTGTTTCTTAGAGTCTAGTCCTTAGATTGGCTCTATTGGCTAGGCACTAAAATACTCAACGTTTCAATGGATCAAGTTCCTTCAATATGCATTATCCATGCTGTTTGACCAACGAACGACTGGCAGAACAGACTTTCATATCGTAAGTTGGCTTATATTCACTCTAGATCAAGCATCCACTGTATGGGAGGGATAATCAAGCACTCTCCCTATTATCAACTATTTTTTGTGCACGTAAGTTTAAGAGTTGGTCGCCTAACGTGTGCAGGTGTATCGGGTCAAACTGGGTGACCACCTGCTATGTGTCTAGTTGATTTGGACAGTCGATCTTAATCCTCTGTCTCTGCTATCAATTCCTCCTCCTCTGAGTGATCAGTATTCTCAGGCTCTGACAGGGATTCACTACTAGTCGCAGATACGTCCGTTTCCTCAACGGCTTCAACCGGATCAGTAGGAGTGGGTTCTATGCTAACGCCCTCACCCTCCCCTTCAATATCAGTTTGTTGCGATCGCAACTCGCCCAACTGTAAATCCTCCGCTTCTTGGTCATAATTAGCGATATCTTTAATATCAATTTTCCAACCTGTCAGTCGGGCAGCTAATCTGACATTCTGTCCTTCTTTACCAATGGCTAGGCTCAGCTGATCTTCAGCCACTAAAACATGGGCCTGACGTTCTTCGGTGTCAATCAACCGGACAGCGTCTACACGGGCGGGGCTGAGCGCATTGGCAATATAAGTGGCGGGATCGGGGGACCAGCGAATCACGTCGATCTTTTCCCCTCGCAGCTCATTGACCACGGCTTGGATGCGTGATCCCCGTGCGCCAATACAGGCACCCACAGGGTCAACATCTCTTTCCAGCGTATCCACCGCAATTTTGGTGCGCGGACCCACTTGGCGAGAGGGGGGATTGGCTTCTCGGGCCACGGCCACAATCCGCACCACCTCATCTTCAATTTCTGGGACCTCATTAGCAAAGAGGTAGACTACTAACCCGGCATCGGCTCTAGATACCACGAGTTGGGGACCCCGATGGGGACCATCCGCCACGCGTTTGAGAAAGACTTTGAAGGTGGCATTGGCTCGATAGTTATCATTGGGAAGCTGTTCTCGCTTGGGCAGCTCCGCTTCAACCTCTGGTTGGCCGAAGGCACTGGTCACGGCCATAATCACAGAACGGCGCTCAAACCGGAGGACGCGGGCCTGAAGAACCGTTTTTTCTAAATCTTGAAACTCTTCTTGAATCAGTTTGCGTTGTTGATCTCTGAGTTTTTGCGAAAGCACCTGTTTGGTCTGGATAGCAGCCATCCGTCCAAATTCGTTCTGTTCAGGCGTGACATCTAAAACAACGGTGTCTCCCAGCTGGGCTTCTGGCGCGACTTCTCGCACTTCTGTTAGGGCAATCTGATGATCGGTACTTTCCACATCATCAACGATCATTTTGGTGGCTAAGACGAGAAATCCTTCTTCCTCGACATCTAATTCAACGTCAAAGTTATAAAAATACTCTTCATCAAACTGGGCACCACTGTCTAACAGCAATGTCCGGCGGTACCGTTCATATCCCTTGAGCAGCGCCTCTTGGAGTGCAGCTTCCACTGCTGGTTTGGGTAGGTTGCGTTCACGACTGATCACCTCAATCATTTCTGCTAAACCAGGTAACTGAACCATTGACATAGGCTTACTCCATTACTGACAGGGCGTGAGAAGAGGACATTAGGGGGCGAGAAAAGACTGGCGGACAGTCGTTAGGCTGGGGAGTCATAGAGCTGCACTTGCAAGATTTCTTCCCGAGGGATTTTAATAGTTCGACCTTTTTGGTTGAGTTGAACGAATTGGTCATCTCGACCGGTGAGATTGCCAATCCACTGATGATGGCCCCGATAGGGTTGGTGGGTTTGGATCAGCACGGGAAACCCCCTAAAGGAAACGAAGTCGCGATCGCACGTCAGTAGCGTTGACAGCCCTGGACTGGAAATCTCCAGCACATAAGCCTCTGGGAAAACATCCGCGTCGTCCAAGACCGTTTCTAACGCACGACTCATTTTCTCGCAATCTTCTAAACCCGTATCCGCATCACCATTGCGAATATCAACTCGCAACACTGGTGGACTCTGGTTGGTTTGGAACACAGCGCCCACCACTTCTAAATTAAATTGGGCTGCTACAGGGGTAGCAAGGTCGATTACTTGAGGGATCAGTGGATGTGCCATGGAAATAACCCTGACAATAAAAAAAGTGGGTTAACACCCACCCTAAAAGCTCAAGCATGCGCAAGAGCCACAGGCAAAATAATGCCTACTCAGGTCTTAGTGTAGCGCAGCCCGACTCACATTGGGCGAATTGGCAGGATTAAGACACTGAAGGCTATTGCTGAGAAGATCCTGGAATGACCTGTACAGAAGATAATCGACCTGACTCATAGGTGACTTGACGCAAATGCTCAACCTCAGCAGCGGCTCCCTCGCCACTTTTTGACTCTAGGCGTTGCAAAATCGTCAGCTTGGTCTCTTCCAAAAAGTCTGTGAGTAGGGACTGGATTTCATCTAGAGTTTCTTGATTTTGCAGCTCACCCCGTAAGGCATCCGTAAAATGTTCTCCTAGCTGATCGAAGATATCCTTCCCTTTCTGATCATTTAAGACCTTCGTCAGAGTGGACTGAGACGTTTGGGTGAGTTGTTTCGACACTTGCTGGGCAATCACATTGGGAAGCGTCATCATCCCGGGCAATTGTTGAGCCTGCCGATAGAACGGAATATCACTCAAGGCTTCCACAATGGCATGGCGAATCACATTCTCTAGGTCGGGGGTTAGTTGCGGTAAAACTTTGTAAATAGTGATTTTGACAGCTTGAAGAATCAGCTCTTCTATCTCATTCACCTCATTAATCTCGACCGTCTCAGTCTCAGGGTTCAGCAGCCATTGCTCAATTACGCCTTGCTCGATGGCATCCTGAGCAATGCCAACGGACTGCACCAAGACGATTTCCGTCATATCTCCAGCTAGACTTTCGGCTAAGAACCGATTGATTTGAGTTTGCATCCGGCTGAGATTAATCCAGCCCACCTGATGCAGCCGCAAGGTGATCGGCAAAATGCGTAGAATTCGCCAAATGGGTATGAAAAAGAGGAGATCATACCAACGCCAAAAAATCGTATCTTTCCAACTAGTCCCCTGGCGGCGACGACTCAAGTAGAAGGTGCGGACCAAATAGTCCAATCCAAACAGGAGGACGAAGGGCAAATCAATAACGACGAAGAAGTCAACAAAATCGCCGCTTTCCCCAAAGGGACGATAGTAGTTAGAGGCAATCAGAGGTCGAATATCTTTATTGAAAAATTCGAGTTCCCGCGTCCATAGGTTCTTCTTGAGGTAATCGACACTCCAAAACTCTCGAAAGGAGCCCTTGGCCGACTCATTATCCAGTTGCTCCCGCATCCGGTTCTTGATCTTTTCTAGGGTTCCGGTTTTGTTGGCAAGCTCAAAGGGATTTTCATTGACCATTGCTTCACTTTGGTCCCGAATTTGGGCCAATAGCTTCTCTATCTCTGGCCCTTCTGGTCCAGATTTAGCAAGTTGTTGCTCTATTTGGTCAACGGTTTCTAAATATTGCTGGGTATCTCGGTAAGGCTCGATGCCCTTGATGGGGTCATAGAGTTCTGTAATTTGGGGCAGTCGACTTAAATAAAAATCTCGAAACGGAATATAGGTGATATTGAAGAGTACTAAGCTCAAATTCGCTAGAGCCGCTAGGGCCATTAGTCGATCTAAGCCCAATAACCAAGGATTACGCCGAGTTCGTCGTCTTTTGTATTGCTTCGTATTGTTGCGACTAACGGGGGTCGAGGGCATACCAGAAGATAAAGAAGAACATCAGGATGATAGCGAACTTTATGCAGACCCTAGGACTGCTTGGAGTCGGCTTCTAAATTCCCCTTTGGGATGTCCGCCTTTGACTTCGCCCAAAACTGAAAACTCTGCATCAGGGGAGTCACAAATAATATAGGTGGGCCAACCCATCTCTGATTTATCGGGGTATTGAGTCAGGAGGATTTTGCGATATTTGCGGTAAGTTGCAGTGTCCTGCATTTTGACATCAATAAATTCTAAGCCCAGCTCTTCTGTGACCTTCTGATCATAGAAGGACATTTTGTGGCAAATCCCACAGTCTTCAGAAGAGAACTTGATGACGGCTCTACCCATTTTTGCTTACCTTAAATAGCCCAGTGTGCGTTATTGTCCATGCTATCAGTCCGAGTGAATCCCTCAAATCCATCGGTCGGTCCATACCCATCTTTGGTGACATGGGGGTACGGGGGACTGAAAGCAACGAATTAGGATTTGGCAGAGTACATTAGAAGGTATGAGTGAGTCTTACAAAGTTATTAGTGATAATCGCCAAGCCCGATTTCAATACGAAATCCTAGAGGTGTTTGAGGCAGGCCTTGCCTTAACTGGCACGGAAGTTAAATCGATTCGAGCGGGGAAAGTGAACCTGCGTGATGGCTTTGCCCAAATCCGGAAGGAGGAAGCCTTCCTACTGAATGTGCATGTCTCCCCCCATACTAATGCTGGCCAGTTTTTTAATCATGACCCTCGGCGGACCCGCAAACTCTTGATGCATCGCCAAGAGATTCGCAAGTTAATTGGCAAAACTGAGCAAAAAGGACTGACTCTAGTGCCACTGAAGCTTTATCTGCAGCGCGGCTGGATTAAAGTAACGATTGGCCTAGCGCGGGGTAAGAAACTCCACGATAAGCGGGAATCGATCAAGAAACGTCAGGATAAACGAGATATGGAGCGGGCCTTAAAGCGGGGGGCTGAGTAGGGTTGAGCACAGAGGAGCTTACGCCCTAGCCTGCCAAGTGCCATGAAACCCAAAGGGGATAATTTCGGCCAGTCCTAAAACGGCTACAGGACCTGCATCTAACTGATTCGCTGAAAAAATTTGCACGGTACTTTGATCCTGGTTGCCATCAAAGACCACGGTTAACAACCACCCTTGATCAGAACTGTTGGGATCAGGGGCATAAATTGCTTCCATGGGGTAACAGCCAGAAGGAAAGGCCATACTTGTGACAGCTAAGGTTGTGCCATCAATTCGAGCAATGCAGTCAAACATTTCCTCTACCGGTCGTTGGGTATGGGAATGATGGTTCAAGTAAATGGCGGTAGTCTTCTGTCCGGTTTCCAGGGGGGAAATGGTCGGGAATTCGCAACCAAAGTTAAACAACGGTTCGTTGGACAGAATCTGGTTGGATTGAGGATTAATCTTGAGCTGCCATAGCTTCCCGGTCGCAGGGGTTTGCGGATAGCCTGTGACCACTTCCTTTAGCCACTGATTGGTTTGGAAATCCTCATAGCGAACATAGTCCACGACAATATTCCCGGCAGCATCTTCATAGCCATTGCCAAAGTGCCATTGGAACCAAGGATCCGTTTCAAAACGAGTTACCTCTTCAAAGGTGTCGCGATCGATGATGATGATTTGTGTTCCCTGGTGGGGTTGCCACTGCAAAGCATCGCTTAAACTTTTTGTTGCCAACATAACGGGCAACATCTGCAATCGCAGTGGAGGCACCACAAATACGAGATAACGCCCCGCTAAAACAAAATCATGAACCATAGATAAACCCGGCAAGGGAATTGAAGCTTGCCGAACAATGTCGCCTGAGGCATAGCTGCCATAGATCTGAATATAGGTTTTGGGGCCAAAGATAACGCCAAAGTTATAGATGTTTCCCGTGTGTGGATCACGTTTGGGATGAGCAGAATAGGTGAGCTTGGTCGTTAAGCTTGAAAGGGTAGCCAATCCATGGGTTTCTAAGGTGACGGGATCAAGGGCATGGGGATTGCCGCCTTCCCAAAGGGCAAGCAATTTGTCAGGCAAGGCCAAAACCGAGGTATTGGCTACATTTTTTGGCGGAACTCCCCACCGTTTCCACACTGGACCAGGGGCCATTTGTCCATAGCCAGAGTAAAGAAATTGATCTTTGGCTTCTTCTGCCTGTAGTTCTTGGGTTTGGACATAGCGGTAACGGGCTGTTGCCTCTCCATCGTCAAAGTGAACAGCTAAAATACCGCCGTCTCCGTCAAACCAGTGATCGACCGTTTGCTCCTGGCGAGATAAACGCCCAGGGCCATTGCGATATAGGGTGCCCTGAAGACCTTCAGGGATTTGGCCAGACAACAGGGGTAGGGAGATGGGACCAAATTCCGTAGCGGGGGTTGCGATCGCACGGACCCACAAGGGCTTTCCTTGAGCAAAGTGGTCTCGTTGGGTATCACGGTATTGAGTGTGCATGGACACCTAAATATCACTGAAACAATGGATGAGCTAACTTTACCCCAAGATACAAGGTAGCCCCCTTGAACAGGGGGCTGATGGTGTCGCGTTAGGACCTACCAGAGCGCTCGCACGGGGGGTGGAGATTCAGGCTCATCACGAGAGGGGGCAGCCGTTTCTTGTTCAGGTGCAGGTCGTTCTATTGGAGCAGGGGATTGTTCCGTCGGTGTTGCTGATGGCTCACGAGAGTCACTGGGACGAATGACTTCGCCTGGACTCGTTTCCCCTTGAGGTGTCGTTTGGGTAGTTCCGGTTTCAGGACTTGTGCTGGGCACGTTTCCCGGTTGCGGAGACGGTGACGGTACAGGAAACGGGAATGGCTGGGACGTCGATCCACTCGATGGCTCTGTATTAGGTTGAGGTGCAGGAGTTGCTCCTGGGATTGGTTCTGGATTAGGTGTGGGTTGAGATGTTGGACCTGGAACAGAGCCAGGTGTTGGTACAGGTGTAGATCCTGGCCCTGGCGTGGGGATTGGCATAGGAAATGGTACAGATCCAGGCGTGGGTTCTGGAGTCGGTTCTGGCTCAGGCTCAGGAGTTGGCTCAGGCTCTGGTTCCGGAGTTGGTTCTGGTTCAGGTTCAGGTTCCGGAGTTGGCTCAGGTTCAGGTTCCGGAGTTGGTTCTGGTTCAGGTTCTGGAGTTGGTTCTGGTTCAGGTTCTGGAGTTGGTTCAGGTTCTGGAGTTGGTTCAGGTTCAGGAGTTGTTTCAGGTTCAGGAGTTGGCTCATCTGAACCATTGTTATTGCCTGCGACGCTGGTAATTCTACTGCCTGTAGAATCTGAATCAATTGTTTCTAGTGCAGCCTGGCTGAAATAACCATTCAGCTTATCTATCGTCAGTGAACCCTGCAAATTTCCAATTGAAGGGCTTGGCCATCGTGCGGTTAAAGTA
>NZ_JANQOY010000172.1 GCF_028285565.1 Acaryochloris sp. IP29b_bin.148 | reverse complement strand
CGCCCGCTTAATTAAGCTCAATTCTCCGGTGATTAATGAAACGGAGTTGAGTGAGATTCGCGACTCTGACTTTGGAGTGCAAACCCTCTCCACCTTATTCCCCCTCAGCAGTGGCCCGGAAGGCTTAGCCACCGCCGTCCAGTCCCTCTGTGAACAGGCCACCGCCGCCGTCCAATCGGGGCAACAAATTCTAGTGATTAGCGATCGCCAGACGCCCACGGGAGAAACCACCTGGCTTAATGCCGACTATAGCTATATCCCGCCATTGCTAGCGGTGGGGGCAATCCACCAGCATTTGGTCAAACAAGAAATTCGCCTGCAGGCTTCCCTGGTCGTGGAAACGGCTCAGTGCTGGAGTACCCATCACTTTGCCTGTTTGATTGGGTTTGGGGCAGCGGCCATTTGTCCCTACTTGGCTCTAGAATCCGTGCGTCACTGGTGGTCCGATCAGCGTACTCAAAGACTGATGGAGCGGGGCAAAATCCCGGCCATGACCATCGGTGGTGCCCAAAGCAACTATCGCAAAGCTGTGGAAGCAGGCTTGTTGAAGATTCTTTCCAAGATGGGGATTTCCCTGATTTCTAGCTATCAGGGGGCGCAGATTTTTGAAGGAATTGGGATTGGCCCGGAACTGCTAGAGTTAGGGTTTGCAGGCACCACCTCTCGGGTGGGGGGACTGACCATTGCTGAACTAGCCCAAGAGACGATGGCCTTCCACCAGAAAGCCTTCCCTGATCTGGATTTGAAAAAGTTAGAAAACTTTGGCTTTATCCAGTTTCGTCCGGGGGGTGAATACCATATGAACAACCCGGATATGTCCAAGGCCCTGCATAAAGCCGTGGCCGATAAGGACTATGACCATTACCAGTTTTATAAGCAGCAGTTGCTTAGTCGGCCTGTGACGGCCCTGCGGGATTTACTGGATTTTAAGAGCGATCGCACCGCCATACCCCTCACGGAGGTAGAGCCGGTAGAGGATATCGTTAAGCGCTTCTGCACAGGCGGCATGTCCCTAGGGGCCTTGTCCCGCGAAGCCCATGAGGTGTTGGCGATTGCCATGAACCGCATGGGAGCCAAGTCCAATTCCGGTGAAGGTGGCGAGGATACGGTGCGATTTAAGGTGCTCTCTGATGTAGATGCTAATGGTAAGTCGGCTGTGCTCCCCCATTTACAAGGACTTCGCAATGGCGATACAGCCAGCTCCGGGATTAAACAGGTAGCCTCGGGGCGGTTTGGGGTCACCCCGGAATATCTAATGAATGCCCAGCAAATTGAAATCAAGCTGGCCCAAGGCGCAAAACCTGGGGAGGGAGGACAGCTTCCAGGCAAGAAAGTCAGCCCCTATATTGCTATGCTGCGTCGATCCAAACCTGGGGTTACCCTGATTTCGCCTCCACCCCACCACGATATTTACTCCATTGAAGATCTGGCCCAGTTGATTTTCGATCTGCATCAGATCAATCCCCAAGCCAAAGTCTCCGTCAAACTCGTGGCAGAAATCGGCATTGGCACGATTGCGGCTGGGGTAGCTAAGGCCAATGCCGACGTCATCCAAATCTCCGGTCATGATGGCGGCACCGGAGCCTCGCCTTTGAGTTCAATTAAACATGCAGGTAGCCCCTGGGAACTGGGGCTAACGGAAGTCCATCGAGCTTTGATGGTGAATCAATTGCGCGATCGCGTTATTTTGCGATCCGATGGGGGTCTAAAAACGGGATGGGATGTGCTGATGGCGGCCCTGATGGGAGCAGAGGAATACGGCTTTGGCTCCATTGCCATGATTGCCGAAGGCTGTATTATGGCCCGCATCTGCCATACCAATAACTGTCCCGTGGGGGTTGCCACTCAGCAAGAAAAACTGCGCCAGCGTTTCACAGGTATTCCTGAGCATGTGGTTAACTTTTTCTACTTTATTGCCGAAGAAGTGCGTTCTCTTCTGGCCCATTTGGGGTATCACTCCCTCAATGAAGTGATTGGTCGAGCTGATCTGTTGCAGGTGCGAGAGGATGCTCAACTCACCAAAACCTCGCAGCTTAATTTGGATTGTCTAACCCAGCTTCCCGATACTCGTACAGATCGCAGTTGGCTGAATCATGGTCCTGTTCATACCAATGGACCTGTTTTAGATGACGAGCTATTGGAAGATGCTGATATTCAGCAGGCGATTCAAAATCAAATAGCTGTGGCTAAAACTGTGAAAGTTGTGAATACGGATCGAAGCGTGGGGGCGCGGATTGCGGGTGTGATCGCAAAACAGTACGGCAATACCGGATTTACCGGCCAGCTCAATCTCACCTTTGCAGGCAGTGCGGGCCAAAGCTTTGGGGCCTTTACCTTGCCCAATATGACTCTTAACTTAGTGGGAGAAGCCAATGACTATGTGGGTAAGGGGATGCACGGCGGTGAAATCACCATTAAACCTTCCCCAGAAGCCACCTATGCGGCTGCGGATAATGTAATTATTGGCAACACCTGTCTCTATGGCGCGACGGGAGGCATCCTCTATGCCAACGGTAAAGCGGGCGAACGATTTGCCGTGCGCAATTCCCAGGGCCAAGCGGTGATTGAAGGATCTGGCGACCACTGCTGTGAATATATGACGGGCGGTGTCGTGGTTGTTCTGGGAGAGACGGGGCGTAATGTGGGTGCGGGTATGACCGGAGGACTGGCCTACTTCCTAGATGAAGACGGCAGTTTCCCCACTAAGGTCAACCCAGAGATTGTTCAAATTCAGCGAGTCAATACGGAAGCGGGTGCCGAACAGTTAAAGGCTCTCATCCAAACCCATGTGGACCATACGGGTAGCCCCAAAGGTCAAGACATCTTAGATCGCTGGTCTGAATACCTACCGCAGTTCTGGCAGGTGGTTCCCCCTTCAGAGGCAGAGCGAGCAGAAGTGAGTCAAACCATTACTTCTGAGAAACAATTAACTTCACTCCCCACATCTTAATGACTTGGATTCTAACCAATGATGATGGGATTGATGCGCCAGGCTTAGCGGCTTTACAACAAGCGGCACCTCAATCTGCGATCGTGATCGCCCCTCAAGCTCACCACTCGGGCTGTGGCCATCAAGTAACAACAGCTAAACCCATTACGATAGAGGATCGCTCGATCACAACGACAGAGGCTCAATCTCGCTTTGGCATTGCTGGCACTCCCGTAGATTGCGTGCGGGTCGCCCTCCAGCATTTATGTCCCTCTCTGACTTGGGTCTTGTCAGGCATTAATGCAGGCGGCAACTTAGGATCAGATGTATATATTTCAGGCACAGTAGCAGCTGTACGAGAAGCTGCCCTACATCAGATTCCGGGTATTGCCATTTCTCAATATCATCGGCAGGACTATCCGATTGATTGGCAACGGTCGACCCATTGGGCTCAGCAAGTGATCCAATATTTGTTAGATATCCCCCTGCCTGCTCAGGCATTTTGGAACGTCAACTTCCCCCACCTTCCTCCTACTGCCCCTGATCCAGATATCATTCAATGCCCCCTATCTAAAAAGCCCTTACCGGTTGCCTACCGCCAGGAGAGGGATTCATTGGTGTACACCGGAAATTATCATCATCGCGATCGCGAATCCGGCAGCGATGTGGATGTCTGCTTCAGTGGACATATCGCTGTTTCTCAAATTCAGCTGTGAGTAGTCGGTTTATGTATTTATGTAACGTAATTGACGTCATGACAGCTTGACAGCTTGACAGCTTTAGGCATAATCCTTATGCTGTAATTCAATACCCGGGTATCCATTTACTAAGTCATATGCAAGATAAACAAAAGGTTACTCTTTACCTGCCACCCGATCTGCACCGTCAGCTCAAAATTCGAGCCGCCATCGATGCAGAGCCTATGTCAGCACTTGCTGAGCGGGCCATTGGTTTTTACCTGGGTCACCCTGAGGTGGTTGAACAGACTGAAGCATCTGCTTATGGGGCGACCCATCAAGTTTATGCCTGCCCCGAATGCACCACTGCTGTGGTTTTGCGTGCAGGTGAGATGATTTCGCTGAAGGAGCAGCCTGCAACGTTAAGTGATGATGGACTGAAGGTTCAACCTGCAGCTGAAGAACTTGTGGGAGCGAGTGTCTAAATTTTTAGCCTAGGCTTTAGCTGTCTGTCCAACTTCATGCATCCTCTGTATTCACCCCTTGCATTGGGAGACAAAGGTCATGAAAGAAGAGCTAAGCATACTGATTCAAGCTCAATATCCTTTGATCTACCTCGTTACCCCTGAGGAAGAGCGGGCGGAGCAGGCAATCGCGACGATTGCCAAAATGCAGCCAGAACGGAAGGTATTTGTCTGGACGGTCACCCGTGGCACGGTTGAATACGGTCAACCTCGTGGCTCAACTCAGCACAGTACCGTTTCTCCGCAAATGGCTATTCAGTCCGCGATTGGGGAACGTGAAAATTCCATTTTTATCTTTAAGGATCTGCATCCGTTTCTGGAAAATACTGAGGTGTTGCGGTGGTTGCGAGATGCGATCGCAAGCTTCAAAAACACCCATAAAACCATCATTCTAATGTCTCCGGTCCATCAGGTTCCGGTGGAATTGGAAAAAGAGATGGTTGTTTTGGATTATCCACTGCCGGGGTTAGCAGAACTACAAGAGGTCCTCGATCAGCAGTTGTCGTTTACAGGACAACCGCTCACCACCCAAGCCCGCGAAAAACTACTGAAGGCAGCGCTAGGGTTAACGAAAGACGAAGTCGAGAAGGTCTATCGCAAAGCAAAAGTTACCGCTGGTCAGCTCACCGAGGCGGAAGTCAATATCGTCCTGTCCGATAAAAAGCAGCTGATTCGCCGCAACGGCATCCTTGAATATATCGAATGCGATCAAACTATTGACTCCGTGGGGGGGTTAGAAGAGTTAAAGCATTGGTTAACCCAACGCTCAGAAGCCTTTACCGAACGGGCACGGGAGTATGGGCTACCTCAACCCAAGGGCATGTTGATTCTAGGGGTTCCCGGATGTGGAAAATCTCTTATTGCCAAGACCACCTCACAGTTATGGGGACTCCCTCTCCTTCGTCTAGATATGGGACGAGTGTACGACGGATCCACAGTGGGTCGTTCAGAAGCAAATCTTCGCAGTGCGTTAAAAACCGCTGAATCCATTTCTCCGGCCATCCTCTTTATTGATGAGATGGATAAAGCCTTTGCGGGTGGAGCGGGTTCTGCCGATTCTGATGGGGGCACATCCAGTCGGATTTTCGGATCTTTTCTAACCTGGATGCAGGAAAAAACCTCTCCAGTTTTTGTGATGGCCACTGCCAACCGGGTTGAGCGCTTGCCAGGTGAGTTCCTCCGCAAAGGCCGATTTGACGAGATCTTCTTTGTCGATCTGCCCAATCAACAAGAACGTCAACAAATTTTCCATATCCACCTCTCGCAACGCCGTCGAGATATTTCCCGGTTTGACTTAGCAGAATTGGCGAGTGTTTGTGATGGCTTTTCTGGTGCCGAGATTGAACAGGTTGTGATCGCGGCCATGTACGAAGCCTTTGCCCAGAATCGCGAATTTACCCAACTCGATATTATTGCGGCCAGCCGCTCAACTCTACCCCTCTCCAAGACAATGACCGAGCAGGTAATGGCCTTACGGGACTGGGCCCGGCAAAGAGCCCGCCCCGCAGCAGCCTCAGTCGCAGAATATCAGCGACTGGAGTTCTAAAAGTTTTCTCCTGTTCCCAGCAGGAGGAACCGCTAGCTATACGCTAGTTCATCCAACCGCAATTCTGTCAGCGTTGCGGTTTATCCCAACCAAACGTTGTTATCTCAATTCCTGGAGGAACATCCAATGTCACACTTTAGCACTCTCCGCACTAAGATCACTGAAGCTGAGATTCTTAAGTCCTCTCTGAAGGATCTCGGTATTGAAGTTAAAACCAATGCCGATGTGCGGGGCTATAATGGCCAGCGTGTTCGGGCAGATATCGTTGCCGTTTTAGACGGTGAATATGATTTGGGTTGGTCCCATAATACTGACGGCTCCTTTGATTTGATTGCCGATCTTTGGGGCGTTGCCAAAAAGCACAATCAAACAGAACTGATTAATTCCATCAACCAAAAGTACGCCGTCAATAAAACGCTGTCAGAAATTAAGCGGCCTGAACTGCAAAATGCTAACGTTAAGCTCGTTTTGCATCGTTAATTTTGCTGCGCGTTCCCAAAGAATCCTTAAGGCTGACCTCAGGGTCAGCTTTTTTTATATCTCAGAATGTTTAACATTCGTAACCCCTTGCAACTCCATTGATACGTCTGGAACCATCAGACTTAATATATTCCTAGGTCCCATGTCCGGAGCATCTATATGTCTCAGTTGATTCAAGCGGTCTTAAATAGTGATGAAAGAACGGATTTGCGACAGTTTGCCAGTGAAGTTCATAATCAATCCGAACGCTATCTACTCCGCAACGATATTCTGAGCGTATTTGACACCTTCTGCGAGAAATACGAGAAAACCCCTGCGTTCCAACTGTCTTCGCGTCTACAAAAACTGATTTATTACACGCAGGAAATCATCGTTGAGGATGAGAATCTCTATCTGATTATTCGTCCCAAAATTGCCTCAGAAGAAGCCTACCGTTTAGATCCAAGAGAATTGGTCTATGAGCAAATCCAGATTGCCGAGCTATTGGACCTACGCGATCGGTTTGTCGGTCACTATCATCCTCAAGAGGGAGATATTCTCGAAATTGACTTTCGCCCCTTCTACGACTATTCCCCTGTTATCCGAGATCCGAAAAATATTGGCCGAGGCGTTCAGTATCTCAATCGATACTTATCTAGCAAGCTATTTGAAGGACCTCAACAATGGCTGTCCTCTCTTTTTGAATTTCTCAGACTCCATTCCCATAACAGTACTCAACTGCTGATCAACCAGAGAATTCAGAGTTCAGAACAGCTCTCTGAGCGGGTCAAGCAAGCCATTGGCTTAGTGGGAGGACTGCCGCCTGAGCAGCCCTATTCTGAATTTAGATTTGACTTTCAAGAATTGGGGTTTGAACCGGGTTGGGGGAACACCGCCGCCCGGGTTTTAGAAACCTTAGAAATGCTGGATGAGCTGCTTGATTCTCCTGATGATCAGGTGTTAGAAGCTTTTATCTCCCGTATTCCCATGATCTTTAAGATTGTGCTGGTCTCTATTCATGGCTACTTTGGTCAAGAAGGGGTGTTGGGTAGACCTGATACTGGCGGACAAGTCGTCTACGTCTTGGATCAAGCCAAAAGTTTGGAAAAGCAGCTGCAAGAAGATTTGCAGCTAGCAGGCTTAGATGTGCAACCGAAGCTAATTATCCTGACTCGGCTGATTCCCAATAGCGAAGGAACCCTCTGCAATCAACGGTTAGAGAAAGTGCATGCTACGGATAATGTTTGGATTTTGCGCGTTCCCTTCCGAGAGCTGAATCCCAAATACACCCAAAACTGGATTTCTCGGTTTGAAATTTGGCCCTACTTAGAGACTTATGCCATCGATGCTGAGCGGGAATTACTCGCTGAATTCCGGGGGTTGCCGGATTTGATTGTTGGCAACTATACAGACGGCAACTTAGTGGCTTTTCTTCTCTCTCGTCGATTGGGCGTGACCCAATGCAATGTCGCCCATGCCTTGGAGAAATCGAAATACCTATTTAGTAACCTGTATTGGCAGGATCTAGAAGAGCAGTATCACTTTTCCATGCAGTTTACGGCTGATCTGATTGCCATGAATGCGGCGAATTTCATTGTTACTAGCACCTATCAAGAAATTGCAGGCCGTCCCGATACCATCGGTCAGTACGAAAGCTATCGCTCTTTTACCATGCCTGATCTGTATCATGTCGTGTATGGAGCAGAGTTATTCAGTCCTAAGTTTAATGTTGTTCCTCCCGGCGTTAATGAAAGTGTCTATTTTCCCTTCACACGGCATCAGGAGAGGACACCAGGGGATATAGATCGACTGGAAGAGTTGCTGTTTACCCTCGAAGACCCTGAACAAGTCTTTGGTCACTTAGCAGATCCAGAAAAACCGCCACTGTTTTCGATGGCCCGCTTGGATCGGATCAAAAATTTAACGGGCTTGGCAGAATGCTTTGGCCAACATCCTCAACTTCAAGAGCATTACAATCTTATTCTAGTGGCTGGAAAGCTAAGAACCAGTGATTCCGTTGATCACGAAGAAATCAACGAAATTGAGCGCTTATACCGAATTATTGATCAATACAATTTGCATGGGAAAATTCGTTGGTTAGGGGTTCGTTTTCCTAAGCAGGACTCGGGTGAAGTTTATCGGGTCATTGCCGATCACAAAGGTATCTTTGTCCAACCTGCCCTCTTTGAAGCCTTTGGGTTAACGGTCCTAGAAGCCATGATTTCTGGACTTCCCACCTTTGCCACCCGGTTTGGTGGACCGTTAGAAATCCTTCGGGATGGCATCGATGGTTTTTATATCAACCCAACCCATAATGAAGAAATTGCCGCTAAATTGCTAGAGTTCGCCAAGGAATGTGCAACCAATCCAGACTATTGGCAACAAATTTCAGAACAAGCCATTGAGCGGGTCTATACTACCTACACCTGGAAAATCCATACCAGCCGCTTACTTTCTCTCGCCAAAATATATGGTTTTTGGAACTACACTTCTAGGGAAAATAGAGAGGATATGCTCCGATATATTGAGACTATTTTTTATCTGTTATACAAACCCATGGCGAAAAAGCTATTAGCTAAACATATGGGTTCCTGAACAACAGGCAGAGCCTTGTCATCATCGCTTAGCCCATCAGTCTGTTGCACCTATATGGCCATGCCCAAATAGCCAGCAGTTTAGTGGATATCATGGATAGTTTGCCAAAAGGTCGCAGAATTAACGAGACCACTGTGCCCTAGAATAAACGTACAATTTTGATGCCCCTGCTCATGGCATTCCGTTTCAATGGCCTCATATTCCTGGCCGGACAAACGGCTAAAAAATCCCGCTAACACGCCTGCAATCAGTGGGCATACCGGTTTATGTTTCGTTTCTTTGGTGCGATGGATTTTTGTGTTGGTAAATGTCACAAAAAAATAATCTCTTTGTGCTTGGCTTAACGCTAAGTTGACGTTTCCATATTCAGACAAATAGGCATGAGCCCACCACATTTCTAAGATCTCCCGCCAATCCAAATCAAGGAGACAGAAACTTCCCGACTCACAAGCCAAATAAAACGCTTTAAATTCCCTTTCCCCGAGCTCTCTGCCGATCTGATAGATCTCTTGGGCAGGAAAGTGTCTAACCACATTATTCAACATGTTTAGTGGGTTAGTAGGTATTTCCCAATTCTGATGTGAAGCCTCACTATCCACAGAAAAACAACGCTGTATTGTAGCAATAGGAGGCAGTAGATCGATAGAAGCTTTATCCGTTTGGGGTAAGGTAAATTCGTTAAGTGGACTTTTTAACTTGGCATGTATCATGATTGCAAGGAAAGATAATACGAATGTGAAAAGTAGAATTAATTATTAGTATGTCAAGCCCAGGTTTTTGATCATGTCTGTCAACATGTCTAAGTTGTCTGGCATCAGGTTTTTGTTTGGCAATTCTTGAAACATTATGCCCAATTCAAGATAAATCTTCCTAATTAAATCTTACGCGCTAGCAATCATTAGACTGCTTGAGTCGAAAATGTGCATCAGATTTAATTGGGGTCTGGCCCTCCAATCGATTCGTAAAAGATCGAGGGAGAACTTGTCAGGGTAACGGTTCCTTGTCTAAGAACTGAGCCTTCGGTTGTTCAGTCTAGGACAGAGAGGGGAACGCTAAAGGAGCAGGATAGAGTATTTCCATCCCTGATGGAATCGCTATAGAAAATGGTTTCTATAGCTAGATAAAGGCTTTAGAGCTAGTGACTCATTAAAAATAATTTTTGGCTTGCGACTATTTTCTAGACAAAGTAAAAACATGCAATTCCTAAATCCATCAAAGTTGAGCATTCTTGATGGCCTGAGACCTATTATGAGGCTCTTTCATTCTCGACTCATACGACAGATTGTTATCTGGGGGTTAGGAAGCATTATTGTGGTTGAAATTATGCTGTTGGTACCGTCCTACTTTCAGCAGCAGGAGACACAACTCACCCAATTAGAAGCACAAGGGTTCACGGTTGTGGTTTCGCCCTTGTCAAAATTATCTTCCTCAACACAGTCTCAGGAGCAGTTGCTGGAGAGCGCTGAGCAATTAGTTGCAGAATCAAATGTGCTTGGGGGCCATATTTATTATGCAGATGGCACCCTTGTCGGGACCTTTGGAACGGTACCTCAGCTCCCCCATACGGTCTTCAAGCAAAAAACGGTGACTCGTGTTTGGGATGCACAACAGTCGGTGTATGACATTGTCTGGCCTCAGCAGTCCCTGGCCGGTGACTATAGCTTTATCCTGCGGCTGGATGGACGAAACATCAAGGCTGCGACTCAAGCCTATGTGTTGCAGAAAGCCGAGGTGATTTTACTGTTTGGCATCACAATTCTGATGATGGTCTTACTGATTCTAGGGCAAACCATTGTCATCCCTATTCGTCGCCTACTCAATGATCTACAGGCAGTGGAAGGGGCGATGTCTGATGACCCCTATGAGGTGCAGCTGCCTCACGGTTGCGATCGCACCAGCGAACTCGAAGCAGTGATCACCGCTTTTAACATCGTTCTCCAGCGAGCTGCCGTGAATATTGGCCAACTGAAAGGCAGCATGATTACCCTGCTGGAGGCCCGTCAACAGGAACTCGAACAGACCGTGACTGATCTGGAGATAGCCAAAGAGGAGGCTGAAGCTGCGAATCGGGCCAAGAGTCAATTTTTGGCCAACATGAGCCATGAAATTAGGACCCCGATGAATGCTGTAATTGGCATGACCGGGTTGTTATTACATACCCCTTTAGAATCTCAACAGCAGGACTTTATCGAAACCATTCGTAGTAGTGGTAATACCCTCTTAGCGCTCATTGATGACATCCTAGATTTCTCCAAAATTGAGGCCGGCAAACTGGATCTAGAAACACAACCGTTTGAACTCAGAACCTGCATTGAAGAAGCGCTGCTGATTGTGGCTTCAAAGGCCGCGGAAAAGAATCTGGAGTTGGCCTATTTAATCAATCCCCCAACGCCCACAGCCATTCTGGGAGATATCACCCGGCTCCGGCAAATCTTGGTGAATCTGCTCAATAATGCCATTAAGTTCACCCAAGAGGGAGAAGTCGTTATCTATGTATCGGCCACCTCCATCAATCACTCCCCCGATCAAGCTGCATCAGACTCAGATATCCCCGTGATTGCGGGGGCAACCCAGTATGAGATCCAATTTGATGTCAAAGATACAGGCATGGGCATCCCAGGCGACAAACTTGAGCACCTATTTGATTCCTTTGCCCAAGTCGATGCTTCTACAACCCGGAAATTTGGCGGCACGGGATTGGGATTAGCCATTTGCCAACAGCTGAGTGAGTTGATGGGGGGCAAAATATGGGTCAACAGCGAAATAGGGCACGGCTCGACCTTCTCTTTCACCCTCTTTGCCTCCGAAATTCCAAATTATGTGAGTCCCCAAATCGGATCAGAGGGGCAACTCGCAGGCAAACAGCTCTTAATTGTGGATGACAATGCCACTAATCGCGACATCTTATCTTTACAAGCTCAATCCTGGGGCATGCTCACCTGTGCAGTGAAGTCGGGGGTTAAAGCCTTGGAATGGTTACAGAGAGGGGTGCACTTTGACCTTGCCATTATAGATATACAAATGCCTGAAATGGATGGCTTGACGCTGATCGAGAAGATTCGGGAACAGCCCAATGGCCAGTCACTTCCCTTAGTGGCCTTAAGTTCCCTTGGGCAAAACGATATTCGTGCTCGCACAGGAGACCTCTATCTTTCAGCTATTTTGAACAAGCCTGTCCCACAAACCCAGTTGCAAACGATTCTTGCTCAGGTTCTGGAAAATCCAGGGATTAAGGTTGCGCTAACCGCAGACCTGCAAGTGTGCCCCACCAACCTAGGCGAGCAACATCCCCTGCGGATTCTCTTAGCAGAGGATATGGTTGTGAATCAAAAGGTAGCCTTATTAACCTTGAAGCAGCTCGGCTATCGAGCCGATATTGCCAATAATGGCCGAGAAGTGATCGAAGCACTTGAACGGCAATCCTATGATGTGGTGCTTATGGACATGCAAATGCCAGAGATGGATGGCCTTACTGCTACCCGAAAAGTCTGCCAACGATGGTCTCCAGAAGAGCGCCCCCACATTATTGCGATGACGGCCAATGCGATGCGCGGCGATCGGGAAATGTGCTTGGATGCCGGTATGGATGCTTATATTACTAAGCCCATTCGCAGTCACGAACTAAGAGACGTCCTTCGTCGCTGCCAACCCATGGTAGAGGAGAAGCTTTCCCCTGCAGCCCATCTCGTTACAAACGCTTCTCCAACAGGCGCAGTCCAAGAGGCCGTTTTAGCGTCCCAAGCCTCGCCAAGATTAGCCGAAAGCCTGTTTGCAGCCGATCACCGTTGGACCTCTGATACCAGCCCCCCCCTGCCTGAGATGAATGCATCGATTGCAACAGCCCCAACGACGAAGCTGCAGGATCAGCCTGTCCCATCTTCTCCTCCCCCTATCACTACTATGGAGCGATCCAAAATGCCTGATACTCCGATTGATCCCACCATTATCGACCCTACCGTTTTAGACAGCTTCCGTCAGCTAGCCGGGGAACAAGCCTCCTTGCTGATTGCTGATTTACTCAATACCTACCTGGAAGATGCTCCCGGACGGGTCAACAAAATGCACCAAGCGTTGCAAAACAATAAGCCAGATGATTTAATGGATGCCGCTCATGCCTTGAAATCAGCGAGCGCTAATCTGGGAGCCAAACAGCTTTCTGGTCTTTGCGCTCAAGCAGAAGCCCTGGGCAGGGCAGGGTCCCTTGAGGGGGCTCAAGACATCGTTACTCAAATTACCCAAGCCTATGAGCGGGTCCGCACTGCGTTTATAGCAGAAATGGCAGCGTGAGTATCACCAGGGAACTTTCACAAATAGGTGACCGATAGTTGGGTCAGACGTGATACGCTAAGGGTCACATCGGTTTTAGTGGGGAACAGCCACTAAAAAAATGGGGAAAGTTTGGTGTAAGTCCAGCACTGTCCCGCAGCTGTAAGCAGGTAACCCCTGTGAGTCAGAACGCCCGCCGATGCAGTTCCACGGTAAACGCTTCTGCGAGGTACAGAGAGTGGCAAAACAGATTGGCCTGTCCAGATTGAAGTCTGGGGAATTACTATTAAAACGCAGCCTAGGGGTAAGTCTGCTAGCAGGCTTGGGAGTGATCAGCTCCAGCATTGCAGCCCAAGCCCACCACCCCTTTGGCGGTCAAACGCCCGCTACATTCCTAGAAGGCTTCTTATCTGGGTTAGGACATCCCGTGATTGGCATTGATCATTTGGTATTTGTGATCGCTGTGGGGTTAACCGCTGCCATCCTCCGTCAAGGGATTTGGGTACCCCTGGCATTTGTGGGCACAGCTCTAGTTGGCACAGGTGTTCACCTTCAGAGTTGGAATTTACCAGCTCCTGAAGTCTTTATCTCTGCCTCTATCCTCCTTTTCGGTGGGCTGTTGGCCCTTCGGCACAGCCCCAATCCTTGGCTTGCTGCCGGATCAGCTGCAGTTGCAGGTCTATTTCATGGCTATGCCTATGGTGAAGCGGTGGTCGGAGCAGAAATGGCACCGCTTCTAGCTTATTTGATCGGGTTTTCAGTCATTCAACTGATGATTGCCGCTTCAGCCTATCGGTGTGGCCGAGCCTTCAATCCGATTCCCTCCGAACCGTCTATTCTGCCCTTACGATTTGCTGGATTTGCGATCGCAGGTATGGGTTTGGCCTTTCTAAGCTCCGTCCTCCTGGGCTAATCGTCAACATTCACGTTTCTTGATTCCATGCATAAAATTCCAGTGACAGTCGTCACCGGCTTCTTGGGGGCCGGTAAAACGACGCTCATTCGTCATTTACTCCAAAACAACCAAGGCCGCCGAATTGCCGTTATGGTAAATGAGTTTGGCGAGGTGGGCATTGATGGTGATCTCCTTCGCACCTGCCAGGTTTGCGATGAAGAAGAGGATGCTAGCAATATCCTAGAGCTGACCAACGGCTGTCTGTGTTGCACCGTCCAAGAGGAGTTCCTGCCCACCATGCAAACCCTCTTGCAGCGCCGCGATCAAATTGATTGCATTGTGATCGAAACCTCAGGGTTAGCCTTGCCCAAACCTCTAATTCAAGCCTTTCGCTGGCCAGAAATCCGTACTGGAGCAACAGTCGATGGCGTAGTTACCGTGGTGGATTGTGAAGCGATCGCCTCCGGCACCTTAGTGGGAGATCTCGATGCGCTGGAAGCCCAACGGCAAGCGGATGATAGCCTCGACCATGAAACGCCCATTGAAGAACTCTTTGAAGATCAACTGGCCTGTGCCGACCTCGTTTTACTGACCAAAGGGGATTGTGTAGACTCCCACAGCCAACAACGGGTCAAGAATTGGTTGCAGCAAACCCTTCCCAGTGGTGTCAAAGTCTTGCCCTGTCACGGGGGGCAAGTCAGTTCTGATCTGCTGTTAGGATTTAATGCTGCAGTGGAAGAGCATTTGGACACTCGCCCCAGCCACCATGACCATGAAGCCGATCATGAGCATGACGAGACGATTAATGCGGTTCAAATTAGGGTGGATCAGACCTTCGATCCTACAGTCCTGATCGCGCAGCTTCAGCAACTGGTCCAATCCCATGAAATCTTCCGCATTAAAGGCTTTGTCGCGGTGCCCAATAAATCGATGCGCTTGGTGATTCATGGGGTAGGTCAGCGCTTTGATTCCTTTTATGATCGACCGTGGCAACCTCAAGAACCCCGTCACACCCAGCTAGTCTTGATTGGTGAGGACTTACAGCAAGCCGAAATTGAGTCTGCTGTGCTTGCCGTGGCAACCCATGAGTCTCATTCTGCGGCGATGGCTGCGCCTTAACCAGCCTATTTCGTTACACAAACTGCATTACTCTCTGGACTGGTCACCACTCCCGTCGTGGCGGTAACGGTATAGCAATGCTGTTCGCCACTACTCCCTGACAAAGCCACAGCAGTGGATTCGTTTGTGCCACTATACACCTGCAATTCATTGGTGATCACCTGCTGCTTCACCACAAAAGTCGTTGAGTTGGCCTGTCCTAACCATGTCCAGGACAGATCGATCGTATCTGTGCCAGCCTGTCGCGTTCCCGTCAACACCGGAATCGGCTGCGTATTACCCAAGCGAGAGGTGGCCGTGCTACTCAATCGATGCAGTTCGACCGCTGAAATATAACTCCGCATCAGGATATCGACTTGGTCACCGATCACGCAGGTTTGAAAACCAGCCGTCCCCGTCAGCATGCCTGGCGCAGAACAGGGGGGCGATGCAGCGGTTTGATCTGCGATCGCATCCACTAACGTATCGCTAGAAATCGGATTACTACAGGGATCGATGCTGCCATCTAGTTTAGGAACCCGACCATAGCGAAAAATAGAGTTAGGGGGTAACCAATCTTGACGACTGGCCCGAATATCATAGATAACGCGATCATAGCTAGCGGGTTGGGGAGGCGGAGATCCAGCGTTTGGTCCCCCGGCTGGGCAAACCGTTGGAATTTGAGTATCAATGGGAATTTCTAAGTAAAGAACTAACGTGCCATAAGCCCCTAAGTCCGATAAGTTTATTCCCGCATCTGTCACTACAGCTGCCAGTGCCGATGAATCAGAGGCAATCACACGATTAGTCTGATTAATGCGATTCGCTCGTCTGACTTCATTGCTGATAAAATCAAAGGCCCGACTCAAGTCATATCGTCTAGCGGCAACAGCTGCAGTCCGCTTGTTGGCTCGAACTGCAGTAATAATCCCAAACCCCACTAAACTCATAACTAAGCTGGTCAGAATAGCGGCCGTCAGTAACTCCACTAAGGTAAACCCTTTATTTCGAGTCGGTTGGACTTTGGGGAACCACCGCTCAAGCTGTTGCTTGACATTCATTGTTGGTTCCAGCCCTCGGCGGTACAGCGGCCAGAATGGGTAATGGCCACAGGAGTGGTTTCGCCAATATAAGTCCCCACTCTGGTTAAACCCAAGGTGTTGGATATCGCAATACAGTGTTTCGGCGTCTGCTGATCATCGGGGAAAAAAAACACAATCTTACCCGTTGGATCGGTCGGTGTTTTTCCCCCACTTTCAATGGAGAACACCGGATTGCCCAGAACACCATATTGGATTGGAATATCAAAGGAAGAGGGCATTTGGGAAGGTGCGGACTTAGGAGACGGTGAGGGTGAGGGGGTGCCAGAAGGTGAAGATGGAGGAGAAGGCAAGAGCGTAATCGAAGGGGAGGACAGGGGAGAAGCTGCAACCCACACTGCGCCTTTTCTCATCCAACTGATATCATGCGGTTTACAATTCCCCCTATCGAGCCGAGAGGGGACAGTTTTACAAACGGCAATGATTTTAACAACCACCGTGGCCTTGGCTGGATGCCTGTCTTGATGATTCGATAGGAATGTCACCCTCGACGACGGCTCAGGATCAGAGGGGAGGTGCGCCGCAGTATCGAATTGCCCTGGCTGTTGACTGGACGGGCTAGAACCTGAGCGATTATCTGTCAAATTGGTCGCAACGGCCACTTCAGACGCTAAGGTGCGATTGCCCGTTTTTAAACATGAGCCCTTGACTTCCCCTTCCACAAAATTCAGCGTAACGGTACAGATTTTGTTCCCACGGATCGCTTCTCGTTGCGTTTCGTTCAGAGCTGTTTGCACTTCGGCTACGGTCTGCTTAAGTTTGGCTTGATTCAGCATTCTCACCACACTGGGCATTGCCAGACTAGCCACAATGCCCAAAATGACGACGATAGCCATTTTCTCTGCCAGGGTAAATCCTGACATCGACATGAATCTGAGCGAAGATCGTTTTAATCGTTTGGCTGACATCTTGCACCAAGAGTATGGGATATAAGAAAAACTTGCTGCTGTATCTCTCCTGGACTGTCATCAATACAATCAACCAAAAGCGCTGCTCCTTTTGACTTTACACAGACTGAGAAGGCCAGAAAATTCTAGGCGTTCTCACTTCGAAGCCTGTAGTCCCCCCGGATTGGCGGCAGTTTTACCCACCAGCGAACAACCTACCACTCCTTCAAGATACAAGGGTGCGCGGCCATCTCCAATATAGGTATGCCTTGCCCACATCCAAGGGCTAGTCTGTCCTCTGATGCTGAGTCCCGAAACCTTGAACAGAGGCGCGATCGCCCATGAGGTTCCCTAAATGCCTCTCAACTGATAAGGTTTTGGGTAGACAACACCCTGCAACGGGACGAAACGTCCCCGCCCAGGAGGTCCATAACAGGGATGAGAGAAGATGCTACCTTCCGATTTGCTGATGCATCGCTATCAAGGGGAAGCGATTGTGCCCAAACGGCTGGTGGTGAATGCTGCGAATCTTGCGATCGCACAAGAAGCGATTACCTGTTTTACCGCTGCCTGCAACCATACGAGGGGGGAACTCAACCAGCGACTGCAAGACCTAGAAGGGGATGGCACCGATTACCGGATTAAACGCGGACTGGCTCATCTGTTGTCCAGCAGCTTTTGCACCTTTGAGGTGATCAGTCCTCTAGATCCACCCTCCTTGCGTCAGCGGGTCTTTATGCTGGCCGCCCAGACCGTTCCTAGTCCAACCGCCACGACACAGACATTGGAACGCTTGGCCGTTAATCTGAGCCAAGAGTTAGATCGAGAGGTGAGTGCGACTCAAATCCAGGCCGGATTATATGCAGATCGCCCAGACAATCAGATCTTAACCACCTTTGAAGCACCCACACCAGAGGCATTACTGCATCGCTACAACTTGTCCCAGGTGCAGGGACTCTTTTATAAAGCCACCCACATTACGATCAATGCCCACCGCAATGATCCGGGCGAATATAAGCTCCTGTTTCGATATCTCAAACTCTTTAGTCTGATGGCCTATATCGAAGGCGATGCCGATCAAGGCTTTACCCTCAAAATTGATGGCCCTGCTAGTGTCTTTAGTGCCAGTACCCGGTATGGTTTGGCCTTGGCAAAGCTCCTGCCCGCCCTATTGCATGTGACCCGCTGGAGTCTAACCGCAACGCTAACCCACAAAGATAGTTACACCCAGCAACAGCGCACCCGTCGGTTCACCCTAGATTCGGATTGCGGGCTAGTCAGCCACTACCCCCCTGGCAAACCCTATGACAGTATGTTGGAAGCGAGCTTTGCTGAGCGTTGGCAAAAGACCAAAACCGACTGGAAATTGGAACGAGAAATTGATCTAATTCCGATCCCCGGAAGCGTTATGATTCCTGATTTTCGCTTAGTGCATCCCGATGGCCGTACTGTTTTGCTGGAAATTGTGGGGTATTGGCGACCCGAATATCTGAAAAAGAAATTCTCCCAGGTGCGCCAAGCGGATCGCAGCGATTTGATTTTAGCGATTTCTGAACGGCTCAATCTCGACAAAGCCGGTGTCAATTTTCGCGATACGCCTGCCCAACTGGTGTGGTTCAAAGATAAATTGTCTCCCAAGGCAGTGTTGCAAGTGTTGGAAGACTAGGCCCTACACACTGGCTTACTCCATGCCTTTCATAGCCTTTAACTGATTGACAAAGGCCAGCGGTTTCTCTGGGGTAATCACAATCGCTTTGCGATCGAACTTGAGGACCACACAATGACGTATATCTGTAGCTAACGCCCGATAAGGCCCCAGGCGTTTGTTACGAAAGGACCCTGAAAAACTAAACAGCCCGCCATTGCCAAAGGTTTTAATCGAACCCTCCATGGCATTGGAGTCGGCTTCGACGGTCGTTAGTTCTTGCAATGGAATTGGCGTTGTCCAGACCAGGCGTTTCACCAGCAAAGCATCTGGTGTGAGAACATATCCGCGCACGGTAAAGAGAGCGGTCACTATCAAGATTCCTAGCGGAATGATGACCATACTTAGGATCCAAATCCAGTTGCCTTTTGGCCCCGTCAACAGACCGATTAAAGCGATCCCAATTAATAACACGCTGGTTACACTTGAGATGATCTTGAGCGACATTCCCCAGGGGGCTGAGTAGGTTGTAGTCGCGACATCCATGGCTTTTCCCTCTACCGAGTCATTCTCGTAAACCTAAACTTAATCTAATACCTAAAAAACAGGGTGCCCTATGCCCCGATTATAGCCAAACTCCTGATTATCACTGATGATACGGTCAATCGATGAAGAACAAATCAGGATTCTGCTTTCAAAGAAAATCAAGTCTGATAAAGTCAAGAAAGAAGACCCTAATCAGTATGCAAACGCTATGGCAATCAAGAAGGTATTGGTTTCTGGAGCCACAGGACAAACGGGCTCGATTGTGGTGCATAAATTACGCGATCGCACCGATGAATTCGACGTCATCAGCTTTGTCCGCTCCGAAGCGAAAGCCAAGGAAAAGCTCGGATCGTTAGCGGGGATGGTCGTGGGTGATGTGACCGACCGAGCCAGTATTGATCGGGCGATCGCAGGATGCGATGCGGTGGTGATCCTATCGAGTTCTGCTCCCGTGATGAAAGGACCTCCTCAACCGGGCCAACGCCCCGAGTTTGAGTTTCCAGCGGGAGCCTATCCAGAAGATATTGACTATAACGGTCATAAAAATTTGATTGATGCGGCAGCGGCAGCCGGGGTCAAACAGATTGTCCACGTCGGCTCCATGGGAGGCACCAATGAGAATCACTATCTCAATACCATGGGCGGAGGCAATATCCTGATTTGGAAACGGCGAGCAGAACAGTATCTGATTGACTCGGGTATCACCTACACCATCGTTCGTGCAGGTGGATTGATTGATGAGCCTGGGGGAAAACGCGAAATTATCGTGGGCAAAGACGACTCTTTCTTTATCCCAGAGCGCAAGATGCCTCACAAGCTGCCCCGTGCCGATGTGGCTGAAGTGGTTATTCAGGCACTACGGGAACCGAATGCCCAAAACAAAGCCTTTGACATGGTGACTCGCGAGGAAGGAGAAGCTCCTCCCACATCTGATTTTGCAGCCCTCTTTGCTCAAACCACACCGGGTTTGTAGCCTGAGAGATTCTCACCCGTTGCCCCATTCTCAAGCACTGAGGACATTTGGAACTAACGCTTTGCCTGTGGAACTAACGCTTTGCTATGGATCTTCGTTTCCGAGAATCAGGTGTTGGGTTCTGTCGGTTGAGTCGCAACAATTGTCTCTAGGTCCTGAATCAAGGTTTGCATCGCTTGGGCTTGCGTCAACAGACGTTGTAAAACCTGAGTTAATGTAAAAGCCTGACGACTGGCATCGGTAGAGGTTTGGATATGTTCACCCATCCACTGAGTGATATCTACAGCCTGTGTGTTGAGTTGAGTCACTGCTGCATCAAGGCTAGCGGATAGCTGTTCAGAAATAAGGGACGGAGAATCACGCCCCACCCCCGTCACCAGAGGGGCTAAAAGGGCGGTTTCCTGTTGGATGCCACTCTGCAAGGACTCCATTAACGGTTTCATTTGGATCATATTGTCATCCAGCTTTTGTGCAACATTGCGCATATTTATGGCCACACTGGACAAATCAGGAGGGGGAACTTGCGTGGCCTTAGCAGCGATATTCATCGCCTGCAGATGAATTTGGGAGGATAATTGGCTGACCAATGTTCGCATGCGAGCCAACTGCTGTATCGAAATCTCTAATTGCTGAAGCTGAGTAACGGCAGCCTGAGCCGTTGTTTGGATTGGATGGTGGGGACCACCATATTGATGGAGGTGATCTTGCGCCCGGTCCACTTGCGCCAGAAGCTGGTGACTCTGAGATTGGACTTGTCGTGTGCTCGCACTAACGTTTTGAGCCAGGTCGATAAGGGTTTGTAACTGCGTATAGACGGATTGGGCGGTTTCTAAATGTTGGCGGGTCTCCTGTACCCAAGTGCTAATGGTGGGTTGACTAACCTGGAGATACTCCAAAAGTTGACTGTGCAGCCTCTGCAGTTGCTGACTGTCGGTATGGGACAGGGTGATATTTGTATTCCAAGCCTGCTCTGTTTGCGTCAGGACGTTGGCTTGCGCCAAGGCATAGCCGACTTGGGTACCAATTTGAGTGAATAAGTCTATTTCAGTAGGCTGCCACGATCTAGGGCCAGAACATTGATGGGCAATCAGTAAGCCAAATAAATCTTCTCCTGTGAGAATAGGAACCACCAAATTGGCATACACACCATAGGTTTTGAGCTGTTGCAGATGACAATCCGTTAAGCCCGCCTCATGGACATTACTAAGCGCTTGAACCCGTCCAGCCCGATATTTTTCAATATAGCCTTCGGCAAAACAGGGATCCGAAATTTTGGCCCACAGCATTTTGGGAATGCCGGGTTGCGTTGCCTCTGCGGCAACGGTTCCATAGCCATGTTCATCAATGCTATAGACAATAACGCGATCTGCTCTGAGGACTTTTCGACTCTCTTGGACGGTGGTGGTTAGGATCTCTTCTGTCTGTAATGACCCTCGGATCTGCTGTGTAAGTTGCATTAGCAACCGCAATTGATTGACTTGACCGTCCAGCTGACTCATGGTTCGAGTCTGGTCTAAGGCATACCCCACTTGTGAGGCTAATTGTCTAAATAATTCAATTTCAGATGGATTCCAATCTCTGGGCCTGGCACATTGATGGGCAATTAATAGTCCATATAGCTCTTCTTTCTGGAGAATAGGAGCAACGATATTGGCTTTAACGGCAAATCGTTCTAATAGGCCGATGTGACAGTCGTTCAGGCCGACGTTGTAGATATTATCGATCGCACGAACTCGCCCCTGGCGATACTGCTCCTGATAGCCCTCACTAAAACAAGGATCATGGAGTGCTGACCATTGTAATTTGGGATAGCCAGGAGCGACGGACTCTGCCACAAAGGTCCCATCACCATCAGGGTTTAAGGCAAAGATGGTGACACGATCCGTTTGCAAGATATGGCGAACCTCTTCTACAGCTGTCTTTAATAAGTCTTCTGCTGATAATGCTACGTGCAGTTGCCCGATAAATTGCATCAACAGTTCTGCTCGGGCGGCTTCATGCTCCTGAGAATGCATAAGGCTGGGGATTTGAGCATCAATCAGTTGGATATTGTTGGCTAGGGCCAATAGCGCATCATTATGCTCCCGCTCAATCTCTGAACCCGTCTCTTGTCGGTATAACCGATTCACTAGCTGATTAGAGTCTTGAGCGGCTTTAAGCAGCGGATGCAACTCACGATTGATTAACCATATGGCAAGGCTCCCCGCCAGCAATGCCATTGCACCGGTCCCCATCAATAAAAGGGGGATGCGATGCTTGAGCGTGACCTGAGCGTCATTGACTGACTGGGTGGGGCTAGAGGTACTGAGCTGTTGGTGGAGTGTTTCACTGGTGAAGTAGGTCCCTGTTCCCACAACTAAGATGGGTAGCATACTCAAAGCAATGACCCCAGTCATTAATTTTGCTTTGATAGAGATGGTTTTTCCACGCTGTAACAAGCTCTGCTTTAGTCTTTCCGCCCCTAAAGGTTCCCTTGAAGAGGGGACAGAAGTGATTGGCTCTAGCTGCTCTGACTCAGTTGGGGGGAAAGATGGTGGCGTCACGATGCATACCTCATAGCTGAAAGAAATGGATTCTGTCCCTTCGTCACTCAACTCGTCAATCGAACAACAATCGTTACGTGAAAAGCATGAAAGAGGCCTTGAACACCTATCTCAGGGTATTGAAGATTTAAGCAGTTTGCTGTTGCCTTGAAGACAACCGATCAGCAATTGTAGTCTCTAAAAATCTTTCGTCGCGAGGTCGAAATATTGCCATTCCCATACTTCAGCATACACTGTAACAATATGCTGGGAATGAAGTGCCATACACATCTCCCACTAACATTCGTATAGTTGGAGTCTTCACGCACATTTTCTGGATAAATATTTCAAATCTACGATGTAAATCCTCACGCCTTCCGTTTGTAGGCAATCGACCCAATCCATCGTAGATGTTCGCCAAGACAATCACCGCTACTACCAGATCCTTATCTAGGTTGCAGAGGGTAACGCTGGCCATGTGATCTACATGAATTTGTATGAGTGCCCTTTAGCACTGGGCATTCTAAAGGTATGTGCTTCGATATTGAGTTTCGCTTCACAAAATAAAGATATGTCCATGATCAACTCAGCGCTGAAGCAACAATTTTTAGATTTGATCCAGTCCCAGACGGGGATAAAGTTACGAGAACAGGACTGGGACACCTTAGAAAAGGAAATCGTTGGCCGAGTCCATTCTTTGCAACAGCCAGATGCCCATACGTATTACAAAAGCCTAGTTTTAGCATCTCAAGGCTCAACGCTTTGCTCAGGAGCAGAACTACAAGAGTGGAGCCACTTTTTGGATCTGATTACCATTGGCGAAAGCTATTTCTTTCGGGATCACGACCAATTTTGTGTTTTGCAGGAGCATATCCTACCTGAACTGATTGAACAGCAACGGATGGCTTATGCGACAGGTTTAATTCCCCAACTGGCCCTTCACCTTTGGAGTGCAGGATGTTCCACAGGTGAAGAACCCTATTCCCTTGCCCTTCTCCTACAAAAATTAATTCCTGATTGGTCTCAGTGGCATATCTCAATTTTGGGGACAGACCTCAATCCTGTTGCCATTGATCGGGCACGGCAGGGAGTTTACCGGAACTGGTCTTTTCGACAAACAGATCCGCAGCTGAAGTCCCAGGCCTTCAATCCCGTCCCTACGGGTTGGCAAATCCATGACACGATCCGGCAGCAGTTGACATTTCGCCGTGGCAATTTATTGAGAGATCCATTGCCGCAAGCGATGGTCAACAATTTGCACCTGATTATTTGTCGAAATGTTTTTATCTATTTTGATGCTGCTGCGATCGCACAAGTTTTAGCAAAATTTCATCGCGCCCTACGCCCAGAAGGCTATCTGGTCACAGGCCATGCAGAGCTGTACGCCCAAAACCTCCAGCAATTTCAAACCCTCAGTTTTCCAGGATCAATCGCCTATCAACAGCGCCAAGTCGAGGTTCCTGCTCCACCACCTACACCTTCAGCAGCTTCTCCAGTTTCCCCTATAAAGACCACAGCTCCTGCCACCTCTACCCCGATAGATAGGTCCACCACGGGACTAAGCACCCAATATCGTTTGGCAAAATCTTATGTGCAGCAAGAAGACTGGGAACAAGCCATGCACCATTGCCAGGCTGCATTGGAGATTAATGGAGAAGCAATTGCCCCACTCTATTTAAAGGCTCAAATCGCTCAAGAGCTGGGAGATGACAAACAGGCTAAAGTCATCTACAAGAAAATTATATATTTACAGCCCACTTCAATCCCGGCCTACTTAGAGCTAGGAACCCTTTATCAACAGGCAGCTCAGGGAGTGAGAGCTGCAAAAATGTATAGTGCCGCTCAAGATCTGCTTCAGCAACTCCCGGGTGAAACCTGGATCAATTATCAAGGGCAAATCAGGGCAGATCATTTATTAATGCATCTACGCCAACGCCTATTGACCCTCACCTCAGTGGCTGGATAACAGCTTAAAATTGAGCAAATAACATATAGAAGCGAGTGCTACAAGCCAGAGCTTTTAGGGGGGTGAACTCTATTCAGCACATGGATCGGCATTCAGAGCACGAACATAAATGCCCCTCTTCTTTATGGTGCGTTCCCCTTTTCATCAATTAGCATCATTGCCTACACGACAAAGTTGGCCTCCTCTCAAAGAAGCTGCTATTGGATGCTACTACATTGTGCTGTAGAGGACTCTCCCGACAGCTAAAAATGGAATCGAAGAATTTAATTTTTGTAAAATTAAATTTAATTCTTCACTTTGTTTTTTGTAAATTATTCAGTTTAAGTAAAAAATGACTTCGATGAATTAATTTGGCTGATATAGGCTGATAAAAATCTATTCTAAAGAGATTCACTGTAAAGAAATAACTCACTTTAGTGTAAACAAATATTTCTGTATTTACTTTTGTCAGTCTATAAACAGAGCTTGCTTGTGAGTCTCAAAACTTGCAAAGTTTTGAGCTAGTGTATTTTTCCATTTAATAGCTGTTAGTCAATTATTCAGCTTTACAAGTTATACATCTTTAAGGATCCATAGGGACAAGGGATGCCAGTCTACCAAAGCTTTTTGCCTTGATCCCTTAAAACGTGAAAGATAGCACGATTGCCACTTCTCAAATGCGCAACCACACCCGTGTTAGGAGATAATTTGAGGCTTCTCAGCTCCCTTCTGGGGACATCCTTGTAATTGCCAAAATGTTAAGTCAGATGTAATAATTTTTACATTTACTTACATCGTGAAATTCTTTTTTACAGAATTTTAAAATCAAAAAAAATCATAAAGCTCTTAAATTTTGTGCCTAACTCCTTTTCAGTTGAGGGAACACTAGAAAGTGAGCATCCTTAAAGACAAGATTCTATTTGCATTTACATGGTCAATCATTGTTTCGACCTAAATGTGGTTAAGGCATATTTGACCATCTATATATAGTTTCGATGCTACTTAAGCAATCAGGAAACTCAGCCTAAATTATGTCGTCTGACCTTCGAGCTAATCCAGGTAGCTTAGATGGCAGATCGTAATTAAGGTCCCCCTCACCTTTGGAGAAGCAAGCATGCAACAGTTCAAATCTAAGCAATTAGCTTATTTGATAGCTAACTTTAAGAGCCATAAATTTAGTGGTGCTCTTAAGGTTCAAGTTCAACCTCCTCAATCGACTCCAATGAGGGAACGGGTGATTGTTTTTAACCAAGGATGGATGACCTATGCAGGAGAACACATCGTTTCTGCCTCCGAACTGGCTACAACAATAGGTCATCAGCACAAAGTCCAGGTGATGGACACTGCACTTCGATTAGCCAAGAAACGAATTCAGAATAACTCTATCCAGAACTATTTTGAGCTGCTGGTCCAACTGCAGCTCTTTCAGTGGGCGGATGTGGCAGCATTTATGAAAACTAGGCTCCTCAGCACATTAGAGCAACTCATTCCCTATAGTGGAACCATCATCGAGGATCCTGAACTTGTTTTTGATCTCCGCTATACAAACACTCAGCCAGGATTTCGCTGGTGTGATTTACAACCTATTCTTACCCAACGACAACAGCAATGGGAAGCCCTCTCACCAGTCATCCCATCCATTGATGCAGTCCCTCGGAGTCTAGATCACGACTCTGCCGATCCGACCGTTACTCAGCATTTGCACAAGTGGGTCAATGGGCAGCACTCCATCGCAGATATTGCTACGGCTTCTGAGCAAGATCCGTTGGAACTCGCTCAGCAATATTACCAATGGGCTAAGTCCGGCTGGCTGACCTGCAAGAAATCTGACCCGTTGGCCTCTGCTGTAGCAGATAGTTCACATCAGCAAAGTTCACAAAAGGGCAATTCAGGCCGCCCCATTGTTCTCAGCGTGGATGATAGCCCGGTGGTGCAGACCATGATTAAGCGGGCCATTCAAGATCGCTATCAGGTGGAGCTCGCCAACAATGCCGTTGATGCTCTCAATCTGCTCAACAAAAAGAAGGTGTCTCTAGTGCTGCTAGATGTGACGATGCCAGACATCGACGGTTTAGAACTGTGCCGAACTATTCGTAGCATCAGCAAATTCCACGATCTACCCGTGGTGATGTTAACGGCAAAAGATGGGATATACAACAAACTGAAGGGACAAATGGCGGGATCGACGCACTATCTCACCAAACCCATTACCCAAGACAAACTGCTCGACATCCTCAATCGCTATGCACCTGTCACCGTTCAGGCTTGATATGGGATGGCACGGCCACGATTGACTACTCACTCTAATGATATTTGCGGGGATAGCTTAAACCAATGGAGATCGACAATCAAACTTATCTGATGTTTCGCCATAGTGATGCACTCTATGGCGTTGAAGCTCATCGGGTGCGCGAGATTTTCCAACTGCCGGAACTTACTCTTATTGCAGATGCCCCCAAGGATATTATGGGCAGCCTCAATTGGCGAGGCAAACTGCTCCCCGTGATGCATTTGGATCTGCGGTTAGGGCTACCCCTACAACCTTGCCAGCTCAGTGACACCGTCATTGTTATGGAGTGGCAGGGAATTCAAGTGGGGTTAGTGGTTCAACAGGTGTTGGATGTGCAGTCGGTGACCCCCGCTGCCCAAGAATCTGCCCCCGACTATGGCCGATCGCACCAGATCAACACTGCGTTTGTGGCGGGTATTGCCAAGGTAGGCAGTGAACTGGCGGTTCTGCTCAATCCTGAGACCTTAATTCGGCAACCCGATGAGGTTGCTATGTTGATCTGGGAAGCGGAATTGGATGCCCTCCCAGAGGACTCCCAAGGGACAGATATTGTTCTAGAAACAGAATGGCAAGCGCATGTGGTGGCTGGACACAGCGGCGCTAATTTTTATGACCGATATTGTGCGGCCATCACCCCTGCAGAGCAAGCCCTCTTTCGACAGCGAGCCGATGAGCTGCGACCCCCCTTAGCCGACACCGAGCAGACGGATCATCTGCCCTTAGCGGTCATTGGCCTGGATGAAGATTACTTTGCCCTAGAACTAGACAAGGTGCGTGAGTTTATCAATGTCCAGCACGTCACGCCGATTCCCTGTTGTCCTTCCCACATTGTGGGCAATATCAATCTGCGCGGAGAGGTGATGACCCTGGTGGATATTCGCACCGCTTTGCAGAAAACGCCTTCTACTGCAGTCTCGGCTAAGGCCATTGTTGTGGAAGTTGATGATGTCGTGGCCGGAATTCCGGTAGACGCTGTTTTGGATGTGATGTACCTCCCCCGAACGGGGATTACTGAGGTACCCATGGCGACCAGCCAGCAGGACTATTTTCAAGGTTTTGCCTCCTATCGAGATCAGCACCTGCGCATTCTAGATCTGCCAACGCTATTTGCGGCAGGCGGGTTAGCGGTGGATCAAGGAGGATAATCCTTCGCCAACCGCTGTTTGTTGAATGGGGCCTTGTCCCCATCGATTCTCTTGACTTAATTAACTATTTCGACCCCATTTTCAACCAAGGACTCATTTCATGAAAATTACCCAACAGATTCGTTTAACGATTGCAGCCCTGGCAGTTGTCGGTGTTGGTGCAGCCGTAATTGAACTTTACGGGCTGCAAAAGCCGGTGGAAGATGCCCGAATTCTTAAGGAGGTGGGTTTGCTTCGAGGCGATGCTGAGCACGCCGTGGAACTAGAGGTCTCTGGAGAGAAAAGTGACTCAGAGCTAGCCAAAGTTGACGCTCAGATCAAGGCGTTGATCGAAGGAGATCCCCAAGTCGGACTTCCTAAGGCTAAAGGGGAATTTTTGACCATTATGCAGAAAGTACAGAAGGATTGGGAGATCCTGAAGCAGGACGTGCTGGAGTTCCGAACGAATCCTGCAGCAAAAACACAGCTGAATAAAGACAACGAAATCTTTTACAAAGTCACCACAGAAGCCGTTGATGAGGCAGAGAATATTTTCCAGGAAGATATTGCAGAAGAGCGCTTGGTCATTATCGGTATTCTGATTACAGAATTGCTGCTGGTTGCCTTTGCGTTTGTGATGACCCAACGAGCCACAACAGCATTAAAAGAAACGGTTAACGGGGTGACCGGGAGTTCCTCTCAGATTGCAGCGACTGTGGATGAGCAAGGCCGAATTGTTTCGGATCAAACGGCTTCGGTGAACGAAACCACGACGACCATTGAGGAACTGGGTGCGTCTTCCCTGCAGGCCGCGCAGCAGGCTGATGCCTCCGCTAAAAGTGCCCAACAAGCTCTTGACACCTCTGAAACAGGTCGTCAAACCGTGCAAGAGACCCTGGATGGCATTGCAGGCCTGCGGACTAAGGTGGGTGAAATTGCCGAGAAAATTATGCAGTTAAGTGAAGAGACGGATCAGATTTCTACGATCTCGAAACTGGTGGCTGACGTGGCGGACCAGACGAACATGTTGGCCTTGAACGCAGCGGTGGAAGCGGCACGGGCTGGTGAACAGGGTAAAGGCTTTGCGGTGGTTGCGGGTGAGATTCGGAAATTAGCGGACCAAAGCCGTAACTCCGCCGATAAAATTGGAGCGCTCGTTGGCACGATTCAAAGCTCGATTAACAGCACGGTGATGGTGACCGACGAGGGCAACAAAACGGCTGATGTCGGCATTCAGTTGGCAGAACGAACCATGTCTATGTTCCAAGAGATTGCCACTTCGATTAATGAAGTGTCCATTGCCAGTCAACAGATCGCGCTCAGTTCCAAACAGCAGGCCGTTGGCGTGCAGCAAGCGGTTTCAGCTATGAATGCCATTAATCTGGGTGCCAAGGAAACGGCCACGGTGGTGAGTCAGGTGAAAGCGTCTACAGAAGAACTAACGGATGTGGCCAATCAGTTACAAGTTGCCGTTTAATTCCAGGCGAGGGAAGGGGGAGGTGAGTCTGTTACTGCCTCCCCATCCTGATGCCCTTGAGCCCATCACCCAAAGGACCAGATTACAGCCATGTATATCGAAGATGAGGAACTGCGTCTTCTTTACCGAGATGCCAGTCAAGACCATTTAGACAAATTAGAAGCGGGTGTACTCCACCTGGAACAACATTCAGCCGATACGGAGCGGTTAAAGGAACTGCTCCGTGAGGCCCATTCCCTCAAAGGGGACTCTCGGATGCTGGGAGTCCAAGACGCTGAAACCCTGACTCACCATGTTGAGGAGCTGCTAATCGCAGTGGATAAAGGCGAGTGTATCGTTACGGCAGAGCTGTGCGATCGCCTCTATCAGGGACTCGATGCGATTCGTAAAATTGCCCACGAAGCGGTGACAGGTGATGCTTCAGGGGTCAGTGTCTTCCATACCTTGGCTCAGCTCGCGGGAGAAGAAGAATCGTCCCCCGCTCTATTTGATGAATCCGCAATCGGGGTAGAGACAGAGACAGATCTCAGCGAAGAGAACGCTGCGGATCTGGATGCCTTTGCATCTAATCAACCCTATGTACCGGCTGGATTAGATCTCTCCATGCTGGATCCAGAGCTAGTGGCAGAATTGCAAGGTGTCCCCGTGGCAGCCAATGGCCATGACACCAACGGTCATGACAGCCATGCACTCCTGACCGAAACGAATGGTCATAGCACCAATGGTCATGCACTACCCATTGAAACGAATGGCCATAGCACCAATGGTCATTCCTCTATATCTGAAACGCCAGAACCGTCAGCGCCCCAAGATGCAACGCCCAAGGAGACCGATTCCTATCAGATTGATACTGTCAGAGTGGCTGCGACCAAGCTGGATCTTCTGATTACTCAAGCCAGTGAATTAGCCGTTACCAAACTCCGTATTGCTCGGCGGACAGATGATATAACCCAAATTCTGAATCTTTGGGAAAACTGGTCTCGCGAAAATGCGACTCAGCGGACGCTACTGGATCATTTAGCTCAACAAGTTGAACCAGAGCTGCTATCTCCACTGCAAGAGACCCAACACCGGCACCAAGGTTACTTGGAGCAGTTTGGTGACTTAATCCGGCAACTCCGGGGTACTGCAACGACTGACACCGCCCGTCTAGATACCATTTCTAATTCTCTAGAATCAGGGATCTTGAAACTGCGGATGTTACCTCTCTCTAGTTTATTTGGTCTTTTTCCCCGCCTAGTTCGGGATCTAGCCAAGGATCAGAGTAAAGACATTCATTTCGTTATAGAAGGGGGAGATACGCTCGCAGACAAGCGAATCCTTGAAGAAATGAAGGCTCCGCTCACCCATCTGATTCGGAATGCCATTGATCATGGCATCGAACCCTTGTCTGAACGATTAGCTGCAGGTAAGGCAAATCAAGCCACCTTAGGGCTGCGAGGCTATCAGGTTGGCAGCAGTATTTGTATAGAACTCGTCGATGATGGCCGAGGTTTAGATTTAGACAAAATTAAGTGCACTGCCCTGCGCCGGGGACTCTACAGTGAAGCAGAACTCGACCAGATGTCGCCAGACCAGATTCAATCCTTGATTTTTCAGCCAGGATTTTCGACCCGGACCACGGTCACAGAACTATCGGGTCGCGGGGTTGGCTTAGATGTGGTTCACGCTAATGTAGAACGACTCAAGGGGACTATCCAAGTCTCCTCAACGCCAGGTCAAGGATGTACGTTTCGGCTGATGTTGGGCGCAAGTCTGACCACCACAAATGTCCTGATTGTCTCTGTTGATCAAACGCCCTATGCCATTCCGGTGGAGGCTGTGGATACCATGATTCAGGTTCAGCGCCAGGATATTTATGTGGTTGACGATAGCCCCACGGTGACCTTTGAAGACCAACCTCTTTCATTGGTGTGGTTAGCTGACCTACTCGAACTTCCCACTGCTGCGTCTCCCCCCCAACGATTGGATACCGTAGCCACACATTTCCCTTGTGTCGTGCTGACGGTGGGGACAGAGCGCTTAGGTGTGTTGGTCGACCAGCTTGTAGAGATGCAAGACATTGTTCTTAAGCCGCTCAGCAGGTTGCTACATCGGGTTCGCAATGTGACGGGAGCCACCATTTTAGGCAATGGTGAAATCTGTATGGTGTTGAATCCTCAAGACTTGGTTCGTGCGGTTCGAGGCGAACGTGCTCTATCCGTCAATCTAGAAAACGTCCAAACTAAACCCAAGGTGCTCTTGGTTGAAGACTCTATACCCATTCGGACTCAGGTGCGCCGCATTTTGCAAGGGGCCGGTTATGACGTCACAGCTGCTGTAGATGGTCTGGATGGCTTCGAAAAACTGAGCCTTGATGCCTTTGATGCAGTGGTTTCTGACATTGAGATGCCAAATCTCACAGGCTTAGAACTGACTAGCCGCATTCGTCAACAGGATGAGTATGAAGAACTCCCCATTATTCTCGTGTCCACATTGGCGAAGGAAGAAGATCGGCGGCGCGGTGCCGATGCTGGCGCTAATGCCTACATCACCAAAGGTGATTTTGACCAAACTTTACTATTAGATACCCTAAGGAGATTAATTTAACTATGGCTGCTCCCATTAAAGTTGTACTTGTTGAAGACTCTGCCGTTGCTCTAGAAATTATGCAGCGACTCATTGATTCCTCTTCTGAAGTCGATGTCGTTGGTACTGCCCAAGACGGTGAGCAGGGACTTGATGTGATTGCCCGCACGATGCCAGATGTGATCTGCACTGATTTGACCATGCCTAAAATGGATGGCTTAGAATTCACAAAACGGGTGATGACCGATTTCCCTCGTCCAGTATTAGTGGTCAGTAACTACGTTCACCCGAGTGATGTCGATAATATTTTTAATCTAATGTCAGCAGGGGCGTTAGACTTTTTCCCAAAACCTTCTTCGGGAACCTCGACGGACTACGAAAAATTGAGAGAAGCATTGATTACCAAAATTAAGGTGCTAGCTGCTAAAGCCAAGTAGAGCGACAACCAAAGCTGCTGATATTTGAGCAGGAAAGCGCGGGCTGCCCCCTGCCTATTTGAACGGCAGCTTTCCCTCTAGATCTATCTGAGATTGTAGGGGGCAGACTATATATAACAGCAAGTGCACCTGATCACCGCTGCTTCGACTAAGTGGGGTTTGCCCACGTAAAGCCAATACCGACATCACCAAAGGTGATTTTGACCCAACGTTCTTATTAAATGCCCTAAGGAGATTAATTTAATCATGGCCGCTCCCATTAAAGTTGTACTTGTTGAAGACTCTGCCGTTGCCCTACAGATTATGCAGCGACTCATTGATTCCTCTCCTGAGGTAGATGTCGTTGGCACCGCTCAAGACGGTGAACAGGGACTCAATGTGATTGCCAACACGATGCCAGATGTAATCTGCACTGATTTACAAATGCCTAAAATGGATGGTTTAGAGTTCACAAAGAAGGTGATGTCCGATTTCCCTCGTCCCATTCTAGTGGTGAGTAATGCGGTCCATCCCGGTGATGTGGACAACATCTTTAACTTGATGTCAGCAGGTGCCCTAGACTTTTTCCCGAAGCCTACCTCTGGGACAGCGATGGATTACGAGAAGCTACAAGGCGCTCTGATTACTAAGATCAAGGTTTTAGCAAGTAAGGTTAAGTCCTAACTGGCTGACGAGTCTTCACTCGCTGATAGTTGAAAAAGCATCGCTAGGATCTAGATTCTGGCGATGTTGTTGTTTTATGGCTGTGGCTATGAGCTTATCTCCCATTACTGTGTTTATTGTGGAAAGTGCTGCGATCGCTAGAAAAACGCTCACTGATGTCTTAAGTGCCGACCCCACCATCTCAGTTATTGGGACGGCTAGTAATGGGGTGATTGCCCTAGAACATATTCCTCAACTCCAGCCTGATGTAGTGTGCACCAATCTACAGATGCCTGAGATGAATGGGCAAGAGTTGATTCGTCAGCTCTTGGCTGTTTCTCCACGCCCCGTTTTGGTGGTCAGTCAAACCGTCCAGCCGACGGAAACTCAGACCATTAATCAAGTGTTGCAGGCGGGGGCAGTCGACGTGCTATCTCCACCTAAGACAGAGCAGTGGTCGGCGGGTGAGAGACGAGCTCTGTTAGAAAAAATTAAAGTGTTGGCTGGCGTCAAAGTGTTGACTCGGCCCCTCGAACCCTCAGTACCGGGCGTCTCACCTCCTCCAAGCAACCAACATTGTTCTCATCTGCAAGCGCTGGCGATTGGAGCCTCGACAGGTGGGCCACGGGCCATTCATCAAATTCTCAGCCGTCTGCCGTCTGATTTTCCCCTTCCTATTTTTTGTACGCAACATATTTCTGCTGGCTTTTTGCCAGGGCTGATTAGCTGGCAAGATGCCATGTGTTCCCTGCATGTTAAAGCTGCTGTGGCAGGAGAGGTGCCGGTTCCAGGAACCGTCTACTTTGCCCCTGATCACTATCATCTGACGCTGGATGCTAGAGGACGCTGTTATTACTCGACGGCACCTGCTGTCCAGCGACATTGCCCCTCGATTACGGTAATGTTTGACTCCTTGGCTCAATACTATGGAGCAGGGGTTTTGGGTGTGCTGCTAACGGGGATGGGGCAAGATGGTTCTGCGGGCCTGCAGCGAATTGCCGAAGCAGGAGGGCTAACCATTGCGCAAGATGAAACCAGTAGCGTGGTTTTTGGCATGCCGAAGGTGGCTATCGATTTAGGGGCCGCAGCGCAAGTTCTACCCGTTGATCACATTGCACCGTATATTCTTGAATACCTGAGTTGACTGGGCTGATTTGATGGGGACCCTTAGCGAGTTAACCAGTCTAGGTGCTGGGGCAACAGCTTTGCCAAGTCATAGGTATTCTGAATGGTCTGACGAGCATTGGCTCGGAGTTCTGCCATACCATCGGGGTGATCGAGGACCTCGATAATGCGATCGCACACCTGTTGCGGCGAGAAAAAGTCCACCAGCAGACCATTTTTCCCTTCTTTAATCACCTCCGTGACTGGGGCCGTATCAGAAGCCACGAGTAAGCAGCCCGCAGACATCGCTTCCAACATTGACCAAGACAGCACAAAGGGTCTGGTGAGATAAACGTGCACCGAAGACGCTTGTAAGACCTGCAAGTACTGGCTATAGGGCAACCGACCCGTAAAATGCAGACGGGATAAATCTAGAGATAAGGTCTCTAGCATCTGCTGCTTGTAAGTCTTGCCATTCGGTAGGTTCTTGCCATAGGCCACCCGGTCGGCCCCCACCACCACCGCATGACAGTTGGGTCGTTTTTCCTGGAGCAGAGCAATGGCTTCCATAAACTGCGGAAACCCCCGATAGGGTTCCATGCCCCGGGCCACATAGGTGATGATCTCATCCACCGCCGATAAATCTAGATTGATATCGGGCAAAACCAGCTTGGCCCCTGGTTTAGGCTGGAAAAACTCGGTGTCAATGCCGTCATGCAAAACCTTGATCTTGCTATGAAATTCAGGTGGAAACTGGTGACGCTGCCACTGGGTGGGAGAGAGACCATAATCACAGCTCGCTAAGTCCAAGAGAATCGGGGCATTCTTAATCCGAATGCGGGCCTCTGCATCGGCATCGAGCGGATCGGCAGGGTCAAAATCCGCATCGGTGCCGTGGGCATGGTAAAACCACTCAAAAAAACAGCAGAACTTGGCCTTTGGGAAAATATCCTTGACAAATAATCCGGGTCCCCAGCCGGAATGGGCATAGACGACATCGGGGGCAAACCCCTGCGATCGCAGCTGCTGAGCCACACGATAAACAGCTTGTCCTTCCAACACCGCACTTTCTAGGGGACGCACGTAGTGGTGCGTCTCAGGTCGGACGGTGCGAGATGTCTCGTAGAGAATTTTATGCACCCCTTGCAACTGCCCCTCCGCCCTAGCAGTGCCGTACACGACCTGATGTTTCGGGCTCTTGGCTAACGCCATCGCTAAATGCCGAAACTGAGCCGGAAAGTTGGGGTGGAGAAACAGAATTCGTTGGAGAGCCATCAGGTCAAAATCTGTTGGAGGGCCGAGTCAATGGTCTCATATTTATATTGAAATCCATCCGCCTGCGTTTTCTGGGGCTGAACATTTTGTCCTTCCAGCACTAGCTGGGCGGCTTCTCCCAACAGCAGCTCTAGCGCAATATCGGGGACGGGGAGCCAGGACGGGCGATTGAGCACTTTCCCCAAAGACTCACATAGTTCCGTCATTCGCACCGGATTCGGGGCCGTGGCATTGTAGACGCCTGATTTATTAGCATCCGTTAATGCCGTCAGGATCAAGTTCACTAAGTCATCCCGATGCACCCAAGAGAACCACTGTTTGCCACTGCCGATGGGACCACCGGCAAACATCTGAAAGGGAGGCAGCATTTTGGCTAAGGCCCCACCCATTCCGAGGACAATCCCAATTCGGAAAATAACTAACCGGGTCCCGGTATCAGTCGCGGTGTTGGCTGCGTTCTCCCAGGCTTGGCACACCTCTGCTAAGAAGTCATCACCAGGACGGCTCGATTCATCAAAGGTGGCCGTTTCGCTGGCGCCATAAAAACCAATGGCCGATGCATTCACCAGCACTGATGGCGGGTCATCTGCCGCCGCGATCGCCTCGACAATTTTCTGGGTCCCTACGGCGCGACTATTGATAATTTCTTGCTTGCGGCTGGGGGTCCAGCGATCGCCCACGAGGGGTTCTCCCGCTAGATTGACGACGCCCTGCCAACCCGACAGCGCCTTTTGCCAGTCACCTGACCCTTGGGGGTCATAACCTTGAATTTGGACGTTAGGAAATTTTGGGGCGGGGAAAAGCTGAGCCGCTTTATCGGGACTTCGGACCAATGCTAAGACCTGATGGCCTTCTTCTTGCAACCGTTCAATGAGGCGTTGGCCTACAAATCCAGTTGCTCCTGTTACGACTACTTTCATGGGGATGTCAGCTGCATGTTCCCTCTGATCATACAGAAGGCTTGCCCTGAGAACACAGGTTAGGCGAGTCTTGACCGTCCCAAAATGCGCTGGTGATTAGTGCCCTAACCGATTCCGCTCAATCCAGTGCATGGCAACACTGAAGGATTCGGCATTAAAGGTTTTACCGGAACGAGGATCGGCCACATGCCACCATTCTTCACCGTTGGCCGTGACCCGACGCTCTACGCTGAGTTGCGATCGAGAAGCTATTTCTTTCGTTATATATTGCCAAAGCTGGGTAACCCTTCGCTGCCGAGAAGCGGATGATGGAGTATTGCGCCAATATGATTCGAGTTGAGTGCGCTCATTGGCTAGTAGCTCCAGCAAATGATGATCGTGATTAGCTGCAGCAATATCTATTCGATTCTGTAAGTTTGCCATTATATTAGATTGCTGCCGGGGAAAAATAGGATTATCTACTATTTTTTTAGGTATATCGGTATTCATGAGCTACTTTATTTCTCATAGCGCCTACTGTTAAGATAAGTGATTTTTTTGTATCAACCAATACATTTTTGCAAATCAATAAACTACTTTACCTCGCCTTAATTTAAGTGAATAAAGAATTGTTTACGATGCAACCAACGCTAATTTTGACTCCCCGCTATACAGAGGATGCTCAAGCTTTATGGCGGGCAGCGATTGCACTGGGTTGGGATGTGGAACGGATCACTCGTTGGGAGATGCCTGCACATGTACTGGATGTTGAAGAGCCTGTGTTCTATCTGGAAGCATTGATGGCTCCACTGCTAGCTGAACAATTTCAACGTCGTTTACTAGAGCCACCCATCGATTGGTTGCCAAAACTACCAGAGCAATATCGTCAGCGTTCCATTCGTTTGAGTACCTTGGAACAGGCTAGACAACTGGATACGGCTGCATTTATCAAGCCACCCAACGATAAAAGTTTTCCTGCCCAGGTGTATACAGGTTTAGAACTACCGGATGGATACCCTAACGAGACTCCTGTTTTAATCTCTGAAATTGTCCAGTGGGAGAAGGAGTTTCGCTGCTTTATTCTGAATCGGACATTGAAAACCTTCTCGGTTTATCTTCGTAAGGGAGTACTACAGCGGGATAATCACTTTGCCCATACCCCTGAAGAAGAAGAGACACTGCTCGCATTTGTCAGCGAGATTTTAGCAGATAAGACGATTGACCTGCCCCAGGCGGCTGTGGTTGATGTGGGTGTGATTTGCGATCGCAGTTGGGCAGTCGTCGAACAAAATGCAGCTTGGGGAGCTGGAATCTATGGTTGTGACCCGACCCAAGTTTTAGAGGTTCTGAGATATGCAGCCGTCTCGGCCTAAGGATTAAGGGTTTGCTGCTGCCAAGTATCGTCAGACTGAAGGGTATAGCGACACCGATGGTGAGGCTGTTCCCGCAGCTCCAAGTGATCGACGTCCTGTGGGGTGAGTAATAGCAAGCAAAAGGCTTCTAAGGGAATAGAGAGATCCGTTGATTCTTGAGCAACTACTTCAGACCTATTTTTAGGGTGTCCTGGAGGGGACCATGCGAATTGAGATCGTGCCCCCTCAGACAACGCCAACCAAGCCCCCTCTCGCAAACGCAGAAGATCAGAATCCTCCTCTGTTGCTGCCACCACCCTCAATTTCCCAGAGATCCGAAACTGCTCACGGGTTTTTGGGAAATACCAACATAATTCCCCCCAAGGATTCTCCGCAATTTGTTCCACCTTCTTGCTGCGCCGATCCGTTACGAATTTCAGCGTATTGCTGTCCGCTAAAAAACCGCGAAATACTACCGTGCGATTGGCAGGGCGATGATTTGCTTGCACCGTGGCCAACTGGGTGTAACGGGCATAGACCAACGCCCGATTCCGATGCAAGGCTCGACTCAAAGCCGATCGCCAAGGGGCTAGTTTAGGCATCCTCCTCCTTTGACTGCTTAGACTAATGTGCCAGTATTCACTCCACGATCGCTACCATCACCCTTGGCTCATCCCCTTAGACAAAAGGACTGCTATTGTTGGCGAGGAGCTGTGAACTGTACTGGGTCATTAATTTAAGTCCAGTTACCAATTAAGATAAATGGTGCCCAGAACGCAGGGTGAGAAGATTGTTCGTCTGTTACCAAGAGGGTAAGTTGAGCTTTCTGCAAAGCGGTTGCCTTGGTAGTATTTGGCTTCAAGAGTTCCCGATAAAATTGTTCTACCAAACGTGCAGTCGCTTGATCATAAATTGGCCAAAGGGAAGCAACCGCACTCTTGGCACCCGCCTGGAGGGCGACTCCCGCTAATCCTAAGGCCGCACGGTCATCCCCTACAGCTGTCTCACAAGCCGTTAACATTAGGAGTTCAATGGGTTCTCTAGCATTGGAAGTGCTACGTAGTAAGGTGTCGAGTTCCTCGATAGAGAGAACCTCATTATTCCCTGTAATCAAAAACGTATCTTGAGGTTCTGGGCCGAATTCAGCATGAGTCGCGATATGAACAATTGAATATGTGTCAGTCTGTAATTCCTGTTGTAAGCGATCTCGGGTAAATTTCTGGTTGAGCAATGATTGAGTTTTTGGAAATAGTGCTTGAATATTGGAAATTTCTTCATTGACATAGGCTAAAGCAGGGTAATCCTGTTGATTGATGGTCGCTTCCTCTGTTAGTCCCAGCGCTAAGGTTTTAAAATTATTGCGAGTTAGCGTTGGAGGAGTCGTGAGGTTGAAGAAGGGAGTTGTAGCGACAGCATACTTTTGAATCAAAAACTGCTGGCCATCATGTAGTGCTGCCATAGGGATGCTACGGAAGATCCCATCTTGGACGAATACTAAGGTTTCAATATCCTGGGATTGTAAGACACCTTCAAAGGGGCGAATAAGCCAGTCATAAAGTTTCTGGGCAGGTTGCGAGTCATAGGAATCAGACTGGTTTTCTAAGCCTGAACGGTAGTGATTTGCTGCCTGTCGTAACGCCATATCAGGCACTTCGATCCAATGGATCTGTCTTTGCCGATCTGGGAGCGTTAAAATGACCGCCGTGCGATCGCCTAACATCAGTGTGCTAATAACGGCAGTCGCTTGATCCTGGCTAATTTGTTCTACAGTCACCTCTGGCAGAGCTGTGATCGCACATTCATCCCCAAAATAATTTTGTAGTTCTGCAAGTTTTAGGGCATCGACCGTGCTGAGAACTTTGGCAATATTGTCTTTGGGAATCGTTCCTTTTCGGTCTCTAGCAGCAGTGAGTCGAGGGAATTGCTCAGTATCTAGACGGAGTTGGGCTAGCTCTCGGTAAAGGGGTTCTACGGTATCGCGGAAGTCAAACTGAAGATCGCGATCGGCCACCACAATATCGGTGCGAATACCATCAAGGGTGGCAATGGCTTGCTCATAAGCTGCGATCGCAGCCTGATCTTGACCACTTTTGTTGAGGATGCGTCCTGTTTGCCATTCCCAGAGATACAGGCTGTCTGCCATGTTGAGATCTTCAGCGGCCCAGCGAGCTTTCTGAGTCAGATCTAGCGCTTGAGCATAGGCTTGACGACATTCATAAAGATGTCCTAGTTTTCCGAGAGCAAAAGACTCAGACCGACGATCACTCAGACTTTGAGCAATCGTTATGGCCTCATTTAATAAAGTCTTGACCTGGGGGTCATAGTCTTCGCTTGGGCAGAAGGTTTGCGAGAAGAGCAGATCGGATTGGGGCTCAGGTTGAATTAGATTCGCGAGGTTGATAGCTGCAAACACTTTGTTCCGTGAATTGGGCAGGGTCGGTAAGATCTGGCGAGCCTGCTGGTGGGCCTCTATTCCAAGAGTATTTTCATTGGCTCGATAGTGCAAAGGAATAACATTTAGAAGCGCCCGCAGCTGATTCAGCGGTTCATTGGTGGGCATCGACAAACTGGTTTGAAAATATTGAAGTCCAGCTTGATCATCAGTGCGAGCCTCTATCGTTAAGGTATTGGCTTCGTCGTTTTCTCCGATAGCCTGGAGTGACTGAGCCCGTCGATATTTGAGCAAGGCTCGACTGATATGGGCATTGCCAAGATTGTTTAAGGTAGCAGCTTGATAGGACGGATTGTCAAGGGTTTGAGCGATGGCTAATCCTTTCTCAAACCAAGTAATCGCAGTTTTATAATTTCCGCGCAGGCGATGAGCATTGCCCAAGCTTCCCAAGGCTGCAACTTCCCCTTCGGTATCCTTGAGAGAACGGGCAATCCCTAAGGCGCTATCAGCAACACAATCGTTAGCACTTGGTTCAGGAGTGCAGAGTAAAGCAATCGCCTGACGATGCTGCCCGAGTTGGCTATAGGTTTGAGCCTGCTCCGTCTGTAGGCGTCCTATTTTAGTTCTATCATCTCGTTGGCGATAGAACGCTACCGTTTGCTGCCAAGTATTGAGTGCCAGATCGAACTGTCCTGTCTGTTGATAAGCCCGCGCTAAATTCTCTTGCATTAAAGCTGCATTATCCAAGTCATTCTGTTTTTGGTAAAGGGCCAAAGCACTGGTCCAGGACTCAATCGCCCTACGATAGTCACCCGACTGGTAATGAAGGGCACCTTGCTTGGCTTGCTGTGGGGCATTGGTGGCATCAGCGTCTTGCGTGAGGGCAATCAATTGGGGGCTTGCACTAGAGAAGGGGGGATTGGCAATGATACAACCCAACAAACTGCTAAAAAACAGCAAGAAGCAGACAAGACGAAATACAAATCTGCGATAAAAACGGCACACAGGCAGACTCCTGTTTTTTTAAAAAATAATAGTTTTCCTATCAGAATAAGAATATTTATTCACCACATATTAAAATCGCTTTCCTAAATACTAAAAGTAATATGTTGAAGGAATCTGGGTTCTAACTCCTTCAATGTCGGCGTAGTCAAGGCAGGTTGGCCACCACTTATAACAAGGCTCTAGGGGATCTACCGGTTTAGCTTTCTCAACATTTGGAATGACTTTTGAGCTTTATGATCAGGAATTATTCTACCGAAGAGGTGAATCGATTAATTGTGAATAAATGTTGTCGCTAGTGAGGCAAAAGAAGTGACACAACGAATCCGACAGCAGTGCTATTTTCCTTATTGGTTTAGGTTTGACAGTCTCTGGAAAACCGTTTCTGTCTGCATGCTAGTGCAGCCTGGCTGAAATAACCATTCAGCTTATCTATCGTCAGTGAACCCTGCAAATTTCCAATTGAAGGGCTTGGCCATCGTGCGGTTAAAGTA
>NZ_JANQOY010000192.1 GCF_028285565.1 Acaryochloris sp. IP29b_bin.148 | reverse complement strand
CAGTGCCCCGATGGCGGTGATGCATAGTGATGTGGAATATAACTTCCGGCAAGAGAGTGATTTCTTCTACTTGACGGGATTTAACGAACCCAATGCGGTCGCCGTGCTGGCTCCTCACCACGAAGAGCATCAGTTTGTGCTGTTTGTCCAACCCAAAGATCCACTGATGGAAACCTGGACAGGATACCGGGTTGGGGTGGATTTAGCCAAAGCAGAATATGGGGCGGATGAAGTTTATCCGATTACTGAACTCGATGAGCATTTACCCCAATACTTAGCTGGGGCTGACCGAATTTACTATCACCTTGGCCTAGATCAACCCTTTAACCAAACGATCTTGAAGCACTGGCAACGCTCGCTGATCAAGGTCCGCAAAGACGGGATAGGTCCCGTTGCACTGGAAGATCCCATGACGGTGCTTCATCCCCAGCGGCTGATCAAAAGTGAGGCTGAACTCGATTTGATGCGCAAGGCCGTCGATATTTCTGTAGAAGCGCATAATTTAGCCCGAGAAATCGCCCAACCGGGTCGTTATGAGTACGAAATCCAGGCCGAAATGGAGCGGCTTTTTCGGCTGCGAGGCGGTGTGGGGCCAGCCTATCCTTCAATTGTGGCATCGGGGGTCAATGCCTGCATTTTGCACTACACGGAAAATGCCTGCCAGTTGCAAGCACAGGACTTGCTGCTGATTGATGCAGGCTGTAGCTATGAGTATTACAACGCTGATATTACCCGCACATTTCCGGTGAGTGGGACGTTTACGGCTGAGCAGAAGACGCTGTATGAGTTAGTTTTGGCGGCTCAGGAAGCTGCGATCGCACAAGTGCAGCCAGGCAAACCCTACAATGCCTTCCATGACGCAGCCGTCAAGGTACTGACCCAAGGGTTAGTGGATCTGGGCTTGCTGAAAGGCGACGTAGATAAACTGATTGAAGAAGAAACCTATAAACCCTTCTATATGCACCGCACAGGCCATTGGCTAGGACTAGATGTCCATGATGTCGGGGTCTATAAAAAAGATAAGGAAACGTGGCAACCCCTACAGGCAGGGCATGTGGTGACGGTAGAACCTGGCATTTATATTGGCCCAGATATTCAATTAGGAGAAGATCAGCCGGAAGTACCGGAGCGCTGGCGAGGAATTGGCATCCGCATAGAGGATGATTTGCTGCTAACTGAAACAGGTCATGAGGTCCTAACTGCAGCCGTGCCCAAAGCGATCGCAGCGATTACGACCTAGCAGTCCAAAATATCTGTAACCCACCTATCGTTAAGGATGATCAGTATGAGTCAGTCTACGAAGTTTTGGGACAAAATTGCCGACCGCTATGCCAAACAACCGATTGCCGATGAAGCGGCATATCAGAAAAAGTTGCAGGTCACGCAAGACTATTTACAGCCAGAGATGGAAGTCCTAGAGATAGGGTGTGGAACAGGTTCAACTGCTTTGCTCCATGCGCCTTATGTCAAACATATCCGAGCCATCGATTTCTCGGCTAATATGCTTGCGATCGCCCAAGCCAAAGCCAATACCCAAAATATTCACAACATCACCTTTGAACAGTCCAGTATTGATGATTTGAGCATCCCTGATCAAACCTTAGATGTGGTGCTAGGACTGAGTATTTTGCACTTACTGGCAGACAAGGAAGCCAGTATCGCTAAGATCTATCACATGCTTAAGCCCGGTGGTATTTTCGTCTCCAGTACTGCGTGCTTGGGCGATACGATGGCATGGTTTAAGTGGATTGCACCGATGGGTAAGTTCTTGGGGATTTTTCCGTTGGTCAAGATCTTTACGGTGGAAGATCTAAACCATAGTTTGACCGATGCTGGTTTTGAGATTGACCACCAATGGCAACCCGGCAAAGGCAAAGCTGTCTTTATCGTGGCCAAAAAGGGTGAGTAGGTGTGGCCGCTCAGATTTCCGATTGATCCGATAGTAGCTGTTCGGACCATAATTCTGACTGAACCCCGTCTGGGGATGAGATCGCAGCGGCAGACTGCTGGTTCAGCACCATAGTGGTACTAGAATTACTGACAAAGCCAATATGCTCATAAAAGCTTTGTTGATGGGTGGTGGTTAAATAAATCCGCTCGACACGATTCATATGGGGGTGGGCGAGCAGCGTTTGCACCAACTGTCTTCCTAGACCTTGACCACGATAGTCAGGGTGAATCACCACATCCCACACCATGGCGCGATAAATGCCATCCGAGGTGGCTCGTGCAAACCCAATCAAGGCTTCACGGTCCCAGACACTGATGATGGGGTGACTATTTGCGATCGCAACAGCCCAATCCTCCAGGCAACGTTCACCCGCCCAAAAGGCACCCACCTGGAACAACCGCTGTAACTTTAACAACTCAGTGGTCGTAACCTGCTGACCTGGCTCGGTTAACCCGTCTCGAAATTGAATATGTCGATTATCCATAGCGATGATTATGTCCCAGAACTTCACAAAGCACAATGACGGTTATTCCCCTTGCCGAGGACAAAGGCTGAACCCAAATCGCTATTGATAAGTGAATACACTAGGGTCTATAAGCAAAATTTAATAAAAGTACACTTATTTTTGTACTTGTTGATACAATAGCCTTATGGCGTAACGCTTCATTGCGAAATTCAAGGGATGTTAAGGCAGAATGGTAGGTTCGTTTTATGTCCTTTGAGTGTTTGTCTGTTCGGTATGGAGACCCCTGTGCAACTCAACTCACAGCCCCTTTCAAAAAACTCTAATAGAGAAGACTTCAGCGAATATGTAGCTCATCTTCAGCTCCATATGACGTTGCAAGCCCGGAACCTAGTTCCCACCTTAACTTCCCCTGAAGACAGCCGCGAGGAAATGCTTCAGCAAACCCAGGCCACTTTTGAGAAACATGTATCACGCCAAAGTGTGTAACCACACCGACGGCAACTTAACTTTATAAACAACAAAATTTAATAAATTTCAACCAACCATCAGGAGTGTTAAGCAACACTCCTTTTTTATTGTGCCGCAGCAATGACAGAAAACCGCCCTCTATAGAGGGCGGTTATAGCAAGTGAGGGATATCTAAAATAAACCCCTTAGACAAACAAAATTAGAACGAGAAGGTCGCTCTAACCAATCCTTGAATAATGTCATTCGGATTGCCATTGCTAATGTTAAAGGGATTGGTAATCAGCATAACCGTAGGAGTAATGGTGATGTTATCGTTCACTGGGAACCGATAAAACGCCTCAAAATTGGTTTGAGAGGAATAATTAGGATCATCAGTGTTGACGATAAAAGGCTGACCTGCTGCCACCGCTAGCATGGACCCTGGCACCAGTAGATCATTGACACCAATCCCAGCCATCCAAGTTTGGATACTACTGTTATTACCTACAGGTAGAGCAGCTTGGAACAAGTCAGTGGACACCCCACCGTTTGTCAGTTGGGGATCAATAGAAATCCCATATCGTCCAAAAATACCAAATCGTCCAAAGGTCAATTCCGCATTGGCACCAATAATATTTTGGGTGACATTGTAGGCTTCAGCATGGGTAAACTGGGCTCGAACCGCAAAGTTGTTTTGCTCCTCATCTCCAAAATCGGCGGAGTATTCAATTTCACCTGACGCTTGGAATGGATCGCCGAACAAGCCGCCGTCATCACCCGTAGCAGAAGCGGCGTTAGCAGCAATAAAAAGACCACGAACACTTAAAGGTCCACCATTCACATTCCAGTCAAAGGCAGCACCAGCCCCGCCAGGGCCATCAATTGCTTCAGCAATAATTAAGGGGTTATTGATGAAAAAACCGGAACTAAAATCAGCCGCTTCATCATTGGCGTAGCTATTGCCGTCAATAAATGAACTCGGGAAAATATTAGTACCAATCGTCACCGCTAAATTCTCAATGGGCTTGAAGGTGTAGCCCAGGTTATATAATTCGACACCCGTTCCCGATCCGGTGTAGTCCACAACGCCTGGATCTCCAAGGGTTGTGCCATCAGGGCCGGCATTATCACCCACCACAGACGGTACTGGAAAGGCATTATTGGCTGGATCGGCAATCCCTGTGGATGAGAAGAAATCAGATCCACCATTCCCGGTTTCCAAGGTTAGATCTAAGACATCATCACCATTAAAACTAGTGAGGAAAGATAGACGAACTCTGGAGATGGCACTCACTCGAGAATCTCCAGGATCAAAGTTGCCAATAGTCGGCACTCCCGTAGGGGGCACCCCAGGGCCTGGAGTCGGAATATTGTCACCTGGGTTATTTAAAAAATCACCAAACTGGGCAGCCATCACGACTTGTCCTTGGAGTTTGGTGGTGGTGGAAAACTGCTGGGCTTCGACAGTTGCAACCCGAGCTTCTAAGCCATCGACACGACCTCTAAGAGTCGCGAGTTCAGCTGCAAACTCATCTTGCAGCGCTTTAAGGGCATCGAGATCCTCTTTGGTGGCAAAGCGATTGCTGAGGTTATCTAAACACGCATTGACCAAAGCGGCTGCTTCCCGACGAGACATGGCTCGGCTAGGTCGGAAGGTGCCATCGGGATAACCAGCAACACAACCATATCGTTCCACCAAGGATTGAATGGCTTGGAAGGCCCAATCATCGGGCTGAACATCAGAGAGTTGAGAAACTGAGGTCACCTGACCTACAGAATCTTCTTGAGTGTCAGCCATCAGATCATCAACGGATACGGTTTCGTTGAGAGACTGATCAGCCAGCAATAAAGGCTCGCTGTCCTGAGCAAGCGTTGGAGCATTCTCTACTGATGAATCCGAGACCTCGGAATTCAGTGGAGATAAGGTGCTAGCATTTGCCATGCCAGTTACCCATAGTGCACTGGATAGGCCAATTGCACTGGCTAACAAACGAATATAGGTCATATCTAAATCCTCACACACGTTTAATTGAAAGGGTTGGGATGCTCCTAAGGAATTTAGGAACCCACCACAAACGATATCAGATAATGATAATCATTATCTGATTTTTCTCCGAATCAGAAGAAACTTGAATAAGGTCACCCATCTTCAGCTAGAAATGCTGTTGAAGAATATCGGTGACGTTTTTGGGCTTCACTTTGGTGTAGCGAGCCTTATCGGGTAACACAACTAGGTTAGGTCCAGCCTTGCATTTACCGACACAGCCCATGGCTTGCAGTTGCACCTCTTTGTCTCGGCCTGAGGCTTGCAACGCTGAATTCAAAGCAGTTAATACCTGTTTGCTACCGCGTTTACGGCAACTGGATTTTTGACAGACTCTAATTTTACCTTGCTGTCTATTACCCGTAGCTTGAGGAACAGCGGGAAGCGGAGCGCTACTCGGTAGGGCAGGCATGATGGCTCTCGCTTTCAGCTTCACTTTGCCTGTCTTGGTATTGACCTTCTGGCAGCCCTGAACTTGGATCCAAGTACCGGGTTGCAAAATATCTGAACACACGGGTCGCAGAGACTTTGCCAGCTTAATGTATTGCTCTCCTTGAGAGGTGGTCAGCCGAATACCTTTGACGTTACAACCTTTCGACAGAATATAAGCCAAAAACCGACCACTAAGGGTGAAATCTGATTTTTTTGTATGCTTTCCCATAAATTTTTTTGTGTTCCTTAAGGTGTATGGACCCCTTTACAGCCAATACTGCTCTTGCAAAGAACGCCAGAGATAATCAGGAATATCTACCGATGGGCAGTCCATCCTTGAGATTTGCCCCAAATCCTGTTTGCGATAGTGAAGTCCCACCTTAGCGCTACCATCTAAGATACTTTGATGAGGACTATGAGCAGACCGGACACTACCAATAAAAAAGTCTGTCCAGCCGCTTTGTTCCTGCCGAATACACGATAGTGCCTGTTTAACTGGGGGTTGGAGTGGTTTATTCCCAACATTGCTCCAACCATTCCACCAGTTCTGCCCTAGTAGCGACAAACTGCTGGAGGACACTGTGAACTTGAGCGGCTTCCACATCATTGTTAATCTCCACACGTAACTGCCCATCAGCAGAACACCAAGCATTGAGAGAAAGTTCACGGAGTCGTCGCTGGACTTGCCGACGATCACCAGGACTCACTTTCACAATGAGTGATTCAGCAGTGGACTGATATCCAGACGGGCGCATTCATGACCTCCGAACGGTTTTGATAGCGTTGTACTGTATTTGAACCAAACTATCCCCACTTAGCAGAATGGCCACGCCATTTGCGGCCAAATAAGATTGCTTTTCTCTAAAAAGGGAGCGTGCTGCTCTCTTTCTTTGACCAGCCGCTTTTCACACCAACTATGGATGGTGAGATCGAAAAGGCGTTCAGCGTGGGGAACTTGCGATGACCGTTGCTTGCTGACCGCAGGACATAGGCCGTTCTTCGAGCATCGCAACACAGCAATCATCGAAGGCCCGATCGCGAAATCATTTTCCCCAACTAGATCTGGACCTACCCCATTGGCACCCCTTGTAACAAGCTGATGACGAGCAGTTTGTGACTCAGACATATGGGCCTTTGAACTTCGGAGCAACGATTAATTGCAAATTGATATCAATTAATCCCTATCAAGAAATTAGCAGAGAACAAATATTATTGCAATCTTTTTGCAATAGAACTTCCACCTTGTTCAGTGCAGCTCTTGGAAGACATCAACAATCCATGTCCAAGCCACACTTAAAACCTTATTGGGAAAGGGCTATGTTGATCTCTCCCAGCCAAAATATCGATATTGCCTTAAATGTAGTCCACATTACTGATGAAGATTCCTATAAGAAAATTTTTATGCGATTACGAACAAAAATACGGTGACTAGAACAAATCCTATTAGGCTGACGATTGAATCTTTCCATTATTATCAGGAGAAATAGTTAGAATTCTGGCCATAGTTCGTTTTCCTGGCACAAAATATATTGAAGATAAAGGTTAATGCAAATTTTCCACTGAAACTCAGAAAACCGCATAAGCTAAAAAGGATGCCGTACCGACTTTTTGTCATCAGTACGGGAAGGACGCACGGGAGGTCTCGCAAGGTTTGAGTGAGCAAACAGCCTGAAACGAAAATGGTGCTTGAGTCTCTTAGAGAGTGGTTTTTCGAAGCGGAGATAAACAGAGCTGCCAAATAAGATATTTGAGGGGGGAATGATGGGTCACGCTCAAATGAGCTGCAGATCAGAGACGTTAGAGAAGATTGCTTTACAGAGGATATTACGGAGAGGCACAAAAGACTGGATCGATGGCGAACAAGAAATATCAGGAAAAAGCTAGACCTCAGCGGCATTGACCTCAGTTTTGCCGATCTGAGCTTTGCTGATCTCAATGGTGTACAACTGACTCGGGCTAACCTCATGGGAGCTAATTTTAGAGAGGCGAACCTCAGCGAGGCTAATCTCTACGATATCAACTGCAATGGTAGTCATCTCAGGGGGACTGATTTAAGTGGTGTTAATCTCCGGCATGCCCATCTTCGTCGCGCAGACCTCAGCCATGCCTATCTAAGCCGTGCCATTCTCCGATATACCCATCTGTATGGTGCCAACTTAACGCGTGCAGACCTCAGCTTTGCGGATCTCAGTGGTGCAGATCTCAGTTTTGCTAACCTCACGGGTGCCAATCTCAGTTTTGCCAATCTTCAGGGCGCAGACCTCAATTTCGCTAAGCTGAGTCATATCAGGCTTGAAGGCGTAACACTAGGCCCCATTAATCGCCTTAGGTACCTTTCACAGACCATTTCTGAACAATTGACTGCTAGCTCACCGCAGAATATTCAACAATTCAGAGTCAAAATCGTGAGTTCAGGCAAGGATTCTAATGATTTAGAACAACTGAAAGCTGCGATTAATCAATTAGCGACGACCTTGGGATATCAAGAAATAACCGTAATCTCTGAGGAACAGGCTTTTGGGGGGACAACGGCCAAGGATAAACTGACAAAATTAATCAGCCGAGCCAAACGCCAGTGATAAAGAGTGAACAACATTTTCATTCCATCCCTCATGCGTCACTTGGTTTGCTTACCCAGCGCCACCAAAATATCCAGCTTCCATAATGGAACCCCAGCTTTTTTAGCGGCTTCTTCATGACTATAGCCTCGACGCAAGAGCATGATCACATCTTGAGTTTTGTTCCACGTAGCCCCATTCGGGATAATCTTGCCCTTCTGGCGAGCAACCACCAACCCCCGAGTAACCGTTTGGGCATCTTCCAAAGACTTTTGTGTATATTGGGGGCTCGTTCGCTTCGAAGATTTAACCGGTGATTTGCGAACAGCTGTTACAGGGCTGCGAGTACTGGAAGGCGTTGGTTGAGGAATCAGTTCAGAGGGAGGGGCAATAGGAGGGAACTGAACGTCATCCACAATACCACCTGTCGCTTGCGGTTGAGGTTGATCAAGGGCTATTGGGGGAGATGGTGGTTGCTGTGTAAGTGCGCTCGCCACATTGCCCTCAAGCTTGACCGTTTGAACCTCTTGCTTCCCATTCTGATCGATGGCTTGTAGGGTGATTTCCCTGAGCTTTGGTGAAAGTTTGATGTTCATCGAGCCTGTCGTTTGAATTTTGCCAGGCTCGGGCAAAATGGCGACCGTCGGATTAATACCACCGACCACTTGCCAGGCTAGATCCAGATTTTTTTGACCCGGTTTTACAACATATTTAGCAGGTGCGGGTTGGCCATTGATTAAAAAACTAGCAATCCTGAGAGACTGCCCTTGCACATTCATGGGACCAAGAGTTTTGGATGATGTAAAGGATTGCTGATCCTGCTGATAGGTCGCATCTAACTTAAAAAAATATTGTCCCGGCTTACGAGCTGCAGTGGGAATATTCTGGCAAGTTAAATTTTGGTTCAAGGTACAATATTGGGCCAGGGAAGACGGCAGTTTCCCATTCTGGAGGCTATACCGCCGCAGCAAAGCCGCTTCTGCATTGTTAGCATCGACCGTCATCACTTGTAATTCGGTTAGCTGGCCTGGATTAGTAATTTCCCAGTTCAACAGAACGGGACCCTGGGCAGCTGTGGCAACGGGGCCATTCGCAGAGGTTTGCGGCCGACCACTCGGAGCATAGAATCTGACAATCTGCGGAATCGCCTTGGGCTCAAAGGCAATCAAGCTCGTTGTTTCCGAATCAGCAGGATCATTGCCATTACTGGCGAAAACTTGCACCTTGAATTGGTAATTGCCAGCTTCTCTTGTCCCTGTTGTAATCCCGTTACATTCTAATGTGCCAGATTCAAACTTTTTATATTGGCAAAAGTTGGCCGTCTGACTAGATTGAGCTCGCTGCAATTCTTTAGGGATACCCTCGTTAAACCAAAATGTTTTGGCAACTTTTGCTTCACCGTTGCCCTCACGGAGCAAAACCAGCTTGGATAGCTTTTGGGCATTTTCAATGGTCCAGCTGAGTTGAATATCTTCCTGGCCCGTTTGGGGCACGATAAACTGAGTTGGCTTCAAGTCAGCAATGGAGGGGGCAGCCTGTTGACGAAATAAAAGTTGCCAAATTAACGTCGAAGAGGTTGCCAGAGCGAGCAGCAACAGACCCAGGAATTTATAGCTTTGCGATCGCGGATAAGGCTGCCACATCAGCGTGCCCTGAGTTAACACTTGTGGAAGCGGGTCGCCCTTCACATCTTGCAAGTCGACCTGAAATCGAAATTTGCGGCCATTGCCAAACCAAGGACGTCGCCACCACCGTAGCGGCTGCACCATCAGCTCCACCGTTTGGGTCTGCTCCGGTCTTAGCGAAATCTGTGAAGGGTCTGCTTTGAAAGAACAGCCATTGCGCGAGGGCAACCCTTTGGGCTGTAGCGTTAAAGTCCGTTCCACATCAGATAGATTCGTGATCGATACCTCGTATAGACCAACCCCATCCTGAATCACGTTGAGATCAGGCGTGAGCATTATTTCCAGGTCATCCGCGACCAGAAATTGGAGATAGACCGTACCTTCCCAAAGAACTTGATTATCTGTCGATCGAAGCTGCAGCTGAAGTTGATGTTTGCCGATCGCAGTCGCTTGGGTGGGGTGAATTAGCACCTCAATTTGCGTCTGTTGATCATGCTCTGCACTGATAGACGGCACGCCAATCGTGTAGCAATCAGAAGATAGGTGACTCCCCGTCAATCGATAATGATCCCCCGCATCAACGAGGTGTTCTACGGTAACCGTGATCAGCAGCTTTGTGCCTAACTTCAGAGCATAAGGCTGCTCGAAGGAAGTCGTGGGGGAAATGGCAACTTTGGAGTGACTCATAGGAAATAGACTACTCTCAGGACAACTAAAACCTGCAAATAGTCAACCAAAATGGCTGAACGGCGTCAACAGTGGCCAGAATAACCGCATTCTTAAGACCAGCTCACTTTATCTATAGAAGGTACGGGCTGAATGTCATTCAAAACTAGGCTATCCATCGCTTCAGGTAGTACATAACAAACCCCCCACCTGTTTTTAGAAAAGCAAACCCACTCACTAGTCCTAAATTTTGAAGATAACCCATCAGTTATGCAAAATTGTTCAGACATCGGATAGTTTCAGAGAACCCCTCTTGTTCAAGATATGTTCTTTGC